>JBEIKS010000135.1:0-6822 GCA_040379625.1 Burkholderiaceae bacterium | reverse complement strand
TGCAACGCATGGCGCTGGAAAACCGGAAAATTATTTTACTGGCACCGCCCCATCAACCATTTGCACCGGCACTTGAACAATTCGGCATTCCCTTGAGCTCACTGCTGATTGTTCAAGCCAACAACCCGGCAGACAAATTGTGGGCGGTTGAACAAATCATGCAAAGCGACAGCTTCGGAATGAGCATCGCATGGCTGCCCGAAGAAAAAACGCCTGCACGCACAGACCAGTTGCGCCGCTTGCAGATGGCCGCCAATCGTTCACAGGGCTTGAGTTTTTTAATCCGTCCAGCCAAAGCACAACTCAGCAGTTCACCGGCACCCTTACGTATTTTTTTAAGTGCAGCGGGGCCAAACCACATTCGAGTCGAATTGCTTAAACGCAGGGGGCCGGTGGTCGAACAACCACTGATACTGCATTTACCACGTCCCAATGCATGGCTACCTCGCGCTTACCTGCAAGCTGACATGCAAGAAAACTGGGGGTCCTCACCTTTTTCAACGCAGTTCGACCAAAGCATCAATTCCCCTCAACCTTCTGCCGACAAGGTTGCTCACCATGCAATGGATCGCGTTGTTAATTCCTCATACCTTGAAGCCGGCAAGCTCAGTTGGCAACATATCCACCGAGCCAGCCCTAGCATCCGCTGAATTAGCGGCCAATAAAGCCCCGTCCTTTAAAGCGCTGTCTGACGAAGCACTTCTACTGAGTCTGGCGCATTGGGCCTATCAATTCACCCCCTCGGTTTGCTTGCACCGGCCGCGAGGGCTGAATCAATCCGGTATTTTTTTAGAAGTGGCGCCCAGCTTGCGTTTGTTCGGCGGGTTGTCTGCCTTGTGCACACGCCTTCTCGAAGGTTTGGAAACACTGGGCTACCCACTGTCTTATGGCGTATCACTCACCGCCAGCAGCGCATGGTGGCTTGCAAAATACCCCAGCACACAACAAATACGAATCACTGAGCGCTCTGCCCTGCAATCACTTTTGCCAAGTCTGCCTGTTTCAGTGCTAGACCAAGCACACCCTCATTTAAAAACGCTGGAGAGTTGCGGCATTCGTAGCATAGGGGAATTGCTGCAACTTCCGCGGGATGGTATTGCCCGTCGGTTTGGCCCGGCAGTGCTGACAGAAATCGATCAGGCTTTTGCCTGGAAGCCTGAAGTACATGTGTGGGTGGAGCCACCCCCGGTATTTCAAATGCAACGTGAAATGCCTTTTCACACCACGCATATTGCAGGCCTGCTGCGTTGCGCAGAACAATTGCTGATTCCCTTGTGCCTGTGGCTGCAAGGGCGCAGGGCAGCAACCCGCAGACTGCAATGGCGCTTCAAGCACAGCCACGACTTCGCATCAGAGCGCAGCGTCCGCAGCGCAGAACCGCAAAACAATGTGCAGGCATGGCTGCAATTGCTTCAAGATGAATTAACCCGGCAACCCCTGACAAAAGAAGCCTGCGATATTGCGCTCAATGTCACAGAACTGGAAGCCGACATCAACAACACAGGCAGTTTGTTCCCCGGACAACAAGAGCAGGCACAAGCCTGGGGACAATTGCTCAACCGATTGCAAGCGCGGCTGGGGGCGGAACGTACGCAATGCATTGCAAGCCAGGCCGACGCCCGCCCAGAAAAAGCCCATCGTCAAACAGCACTTGAACTCAGCGCACCACAGACCACACGAAAATATACAGAAAATACAGTTCTGCGAAATCCACTGCGTCTACCCAGACCCCTTTGGCTGCTGGAAAAACCCAGCCGCCTTCGGCTTGAAAAAAACATGCCATGCCAACAAGGAAAACTGTGCTTGCTGGCGGGTCCGGAAAGAATTCAATTTGGCTGGTGGGATGGCTCCGCCACGGTTCGAGACTACTTTATTGCCCAAGACATTGATCAATCACAACTCTGGGTTTACCGTGAAATCGAACCAGAAACCCAACGGCTGCGTTGGTACTTGCAGGGACTGTTTGCGTGAGTTATGCCGCACTTCAATGCAAGAGCAATTTTTCTTTTCTGGAAGGGGCCTCACATCCGGAAGAGTTAATTCTGGCAGCTCATGAATTGAGCTACCAAGCACTTGCTGTGTGTGATGAATGCTCATTGGCCGGCGTAGTCAGAGCGCATGTAGAAGCCGAACAGAAAAATTTTCACCTCATCATCGGCAGTCAATTCAATGTTTGCAACGACGATGCCAGCCCTTGGTTGCGCATGCTGCTGTTGGTAAAAAACAGAACCGGCTATGCAGCCCTTTCAACCTTGATTACACACGCCAGAAGGCGCTGCGAAAAAGGGCAATACCTGCTGAAAAAAAGAGACCTGGCAGATGCCCTGCCCGGGGTCATCTGCATTGTGCTTCCACAACCAGAAGACAACCCCACCCACACCAGTGGCGCCTTGGAGTGGTTAAAGCAACGCTATGCGGGCAGAATCTGGATAGGTTGCAGCCTTTTGCGCACCGGCTTCGATGACAGTTGGCTGGACCACCTTCGCACTTTGGGCGCCATACACCAAACACCGTTGGTAGCCACAGGTGATGTGCTCATGCATACGCCAGAGCGCAAACCCTTGCTGGATCTGCTGACCGCCATACGGTTGAACAACCCGGTTGAAACCGTGGTTGCGCACTTAAAACCCAATGCGGAAAACAGTCTGAAGTCTCAGGCCTCACTGGAAAAGACATACCCGGCAGAACTGTTGCAAGCCAGTGTGGCGATTGCAAGTCAATGCAGCTTTAACCTCAAGGAATTGCGTTATGAATATCCGGAGGAAATTGCACCGCCGGGCATGAAGCCCTCCGACTACCTGACGGCCTGCACATGGCAAGGCGCCAAACAGCGCTTTCCGGGAGGGGTGCCTTATCAGGTTGAAGGCCAGATCCGGCATGAACTCGAACTGATACTGGAACTGCAGTATGAAGCTTACTTTTTAACCGTCCATGACATCGTCGGCTTTGCCCGGTCACGCGGCATTTTATGCCAAGGCAGAGGTTCGGCCGCAAACTCAGCGGTTTGCTATTGTCTGGGCATCACAGAGGTGGATCCGGCACGCATGGCCGTTTTATTTGAACGGTTCATCAGCAAGGAACGCAATGAACCACCTGATATTGATGTGGACTTTGAACACCAACGGCGGGAAGAAGTC
Organism: Burkholderiaceae bacterium; assembly: GCA_040379625.1. GTDB lineage: Bacteria > Pseudomonadota > Gammaproteobacteria > Burkholderiales > Burkholderiaceae_B > SXZD01. Next base: position 3,685 of record JBEIKS010000135.1, on the reverse strand, counting down.
ATTCAGTATATTTATCAAAAATACGGCAGAGACCGCGCCGCCATGACCGGGGCACTGATGACCTATCACCCGCGCTCTGCCATTCGCGATGCGGGCAAAGCCTTGGGTATCAGCGCGGAAAAAATTGATCTGGCGGCAAAAGATCACCACAGTTGGGATGGCAAAGGTTTCTCGGAAGATCGAATGAAAGCAATCGGGCTGAATCCGGAATTGCCGGAGAATCAGCGGTGGCGGGTTTTCAGCGACGCCCTCATCGGCTTTCCCAGACATTTATCGCAACACTCTGGCGGCTTTGTCATTGCCCGGGGTTTGTTGAAAGAACTGGTTCCCATTGAAAATGCCTCCATGCCTGAGCGCAGTGTCATTCAGTGGGACAAAGACGACTTAGACACTTTGGGTTTGCTCAAGGTGGATATTCTCGCCTTGGGAATGCTTTCGGCCATCCGCCACACACTGGAAGCCCTGCGCAGAAAACCTTCCGCACCGCTGCGAATGCAAGACATACCTGCAGAAGATCCGGCCACCTACGAGATGATTTCAAAAGCCGACACCATAGGCGTGTTCCAAATAGAATCCCGGGCTCAAATGACCATGTTGCCACGCTTGAAGCCACGCGAGTTTTATGACCTTGTGATTGAAGTTGCCATTGTCAGACCTGGCCCAATCCAAGGCGGTATGGTGCATCCCTATTTAAAAAGGCGTCAGGGACTGGAACCCGTCACTTATCCATCAGAGGCTCTAAAAATGGCCTTGGGCAGAACGCTGGGAGTTCCGATATTTCAGGAACAGGTCATGCAGATCGCCATGTTGGCTGCAGGTTTCAGTGCAGGAGAAGCTGATGAACTGCGCCGCGCAATGGCGGCCTGGCGACGCAAAGGGGGGTTGGGTCCGTTCCACCAGAAAGTCATACTCGGTATGGTGGCACGTGGCTACACCCGGGAATTTGCAGAAAGTATTTTCCGGCAAATAGAAGGTTTTGGTGAATACGGCTTTCCAGAAAGCCATGCTGCCAGTTTTGCACTGTTGGTGTATGTGTCTTGCTGGCTAAAAAAAATCATCCGGATGCCTTTCTGGTGGGTTTGCTGAACGCACAACCCATGGGCTTTTATGCACCGGCACAACTGGTTGAAGATGCGAAACGCCACGGTGTTCAAGTATTGCCCGTTGATGTCTGCCTCAGTGAGGCCAGCACTGTGCTTGAAAACACAGGCGTTAATCAGTGGGCGGTGCGACTGGGCTTGCACATGGTTGCCGGCCTTTCCCTCTCAGGCCTTCACAACATTGTTGAGGCGCGCAAACAGCGAAATTTCGACAATGGCGAAGATTTGGCCAAACGGGCCGGGTTGAATCGCAGCGATCTGCAGGCTCTGGCAGCAGCAGATGCAATGCACACCTTGTCGGCAAACCGGCATCAAGCCCAATGGGATGTTTCAGGGCTGGACACAAAAAACGATTTATTGGCCCCCAGCAGAACAGAAGAAACATCCGTTTCACTGCCTGAACCCACGGAAGCAGAAACTGTATTTGCAGACTATGCAAGCATTGGGCTTAGCCTGACCAAACACCCGATTGCACTGATCAGGCATCAGTTGCCGATCACAGGTGTACGCACGGCCAATGAATTAAAATATTACCCGGACAAACGCCCCGCCCGGGCGTGTGGTTTAGTGACTCACAGGCAAAGACCCGGCACAGCAAAAGGCACGGTTTTCATTACGCTGGAAGATGAAACCGGGCAAGTCAATGTGATTGTCTGGCCTGAGCTGCTGGAAAGGCAGCGCGATATTTTATTGAACTCGTCCGTGATGGCGGTGTTCGGCATTTGGCAAAAGCAAGGAGAGGTCAGACACCTGCTCGCCAAACGCGTTGTGGATCTTACACAGTTGATGCTCGCACTAAAAACCCAAGCCCGCAATTTTCAATAACGACCCACTGAAGCGGTCAGATATCAACTTCCACCAAATTGCCTTTTGCCTCAAGCCATCCACGGCGCGAAGAAGACTCATTGCGGCCCATCAGCAAATTCATCATTTCAGTGGTTTGCGCTTCATCCAGAAGACCCAAACCCACAGGCAACAAACGCCTCGTGTCGGGGTTCAGCGTGGTTTCCCACAACTGCTCTGCATTCATTTCGCCCAAGCCCTTGAAGCGTGACACCTGCAGGTTGGCGGTATTGATGCCATCTTTTTCCAATTTTTCTTTTACTGCGTGCAACTCAAGCTCATCGAGGCAATACACTTTTCTTGCAGGACGTTTGCGGTGTGCCGGTACATCCACCCTGAACAGCGGCGGACGCGCGATGTGAATATGCCCCTTCGCCACCAGACCGGGGAAATGCTTATAAAACAAAGTAAGCAGCAAAACCTGAATGTGCGACCCATCCACATCGGCATCGGAAAGAATGCAGATCTTTCCATATCGCAAGCCAGACACATCCACATTTTCCGGTTTGTCGTGCGGATCCACGCCGATGGCGACCGACATGTCATGAATTTCCTGGTTGGCAAACAGCCTGTCACGCTCGGTTTCCCATGCGTTCAACACCTTGCCGCGCAACGGCAATACCGCCTGAAACTCTTTGTCCCGGCCCATTTTTGCAGAACCACCGGCAGAGTCGCCCTCCACCAGAAACAACTCATTCCGGGTCAAATCCGTGCTTTCACAATCTGTCAGTTTGCCGGGCAAAATCGCCACGCTTGAAGATTTTCTCTTTTCAACCTTTTGCCCTTCACGGGTTCGGATCTGTGCCTGACGGATAGCCAGTTCGGCAATTTTTTTGCCGGCATCCAAATGGTGGTTCAACCAGAATTCGAAGGAGGGCCGCACCAGGCAGGCCACCAAACGAACTGCATCCCGGCTATTGAGCCGCTCTTTGATCTGCCCTTGAAATTGAGGATCCAACACTTTTGCGGACAGCACACAACTGACCCTTGAAAAAACATCTTCGGGAAGAAGCCTGACGCCTTTGGGCAGCAAGGCATGAACCTCGCAAAACGCCCGAACGGCATTAAACACACCCTCCCGCAAGCCGGATTCATGCGTTCCACCGGCGGGTGTTGGAATAAGATTTACGAAACTTTCCCGAAAAACACCGCCTTCTGCCGTGAACGCCAGACTCCAAGCGGCGCCCTCGCCAGAAGCAAAGCCCTCCTCCTTGGCAATGTCCACCTCAAGGTCGCCACTGAACACAGGGGCAATGGTTTCCTGCCCCTCCAAGGCTTGCTGGAGGTAGCCTTCCAATCCTTGCTCAAACTTCCAGACAGTTTTTTGACCGGTTTTTTCGATCAACAGCGAAACGCTGACCCCTTTGAGCAAAACCGCCTTGCTCCGCAGCAGGCGCTCAAACTCGGATTGCTGAAACTGGGGGGTATCAAAATATTTTGGATCTGGCCAGGCGCGCACGCGCGTACCCTGCTTTTTATCGCCCGCTTGGGAGGGACGAATTGACAACGGTTCAATGACATCGCCACCGGAAAAAACCAGTTTACCCACTTGTTTATCGCGGAAAACGGTGATTTCCAAACGTTGGCTCAAGGCATTGGTGACCGAGACGCCCACACCATGCAAACCACCCGAAAACCGGTAGGCGCCGCCACTGCCTTTGTCAAACTTGCCGCCTGCATGCAAACGGGTGAATACAAGCTCGAGAACAGGCACACCCTCTTCTGGATGCAAACCCATGGGA
>JBEIKS010000134.1:0-6831 GCA_040379625.1 Burkholderiaceae bacterium | reverse complement strand
TCCGTGCCAGAGCACTCGCAATCCGTCCAACTGCAACTGACCATGCGCAAATGCAAGCACACAGGCAGGTAATATTTCATGTTCACGCTGCAGCACGCGAGCTGCCAGGGTGTCGGGAGTGTCATCGGGGGCGATTTCCACCGCCGCTTGCGCCACGATGGGTCCGTGATCCAATTCTGCCGTTACAAAATGCACAGTTGCGCCATGCAATTGGCATCCGGCTTCAATGGCGCGCTGATGGGTATTCAAGCCTGCAAAAGAAGGCAACAGCGACGGATGGATATTCATCAGGCGCTGCGCATAGTGGGCCACGAAACCGTCACTCAGGATACGCATGAAGCCTGCCAACACGACCAGATCGGGCGCGTGTGCATCTATGGTTTTCACCAGGGCCTCATCAAACAGTTCCCGCGAAGGGAAGCCTGTGTGCTGCAAGCTCTGGGTCTGCACGCCGTGGGAACGGGCCAAATCCAGCCCCGGGGCCGACGGTTTATTGCTCACCACAGCAACAATTTCATAAGACTGGCGGTGTTGCGGGTGCGCCAGCAGCGCCTGCAGATTAGACCCTCGACCGGAAATTAAGGCCACGACGCGAAGGGGTTTTCTTCGTTTGATTTCACTCATGTGCGAAGTTTAACATCCGTCAGGCGCCCCAGAGAGCGCGATCGTCCCTTAAACCCTTATAATTGCTGATTTTTCCGCAAGCACACCTATTCATGATGATACGTTACCGTCTTCACGCAGATGCGCCGAGCGCCGCCAGCTCAGGCACCGCCGTGACCATCGGCAACTTCGACGGCGTTCACAAGGGGCATTGCGAGTTGTTTGCGCTTATTCGCAAAACCGCGAGGCAAGAGGGTTTGCGCTCAGCCGTACTCACCTTTGAACCGCATCCGAGGGCGTTTTTCAATGCCGCATCAGCCCCTGCGAAAATCAGCAGCCTCAGAGACAGGCTCGCCTGGATGAAAGCCTACGGCATTGATGAAGTGCATATATTGCACTTTGACCAATACCTTGCCAGCCAGAGCCCGCAGCATTTTATTGAAGAAGTGTTGGTCAAACGGCTCAACACTCGGCACCTCTGGGTGGGTGATGATTTTAAATTCGGCCACAAGCGCAGCGGCGATTTTTCCACGCTGACGCAAGCAGGAAAAAAACTGGGCTTTCAAGTCGATGCCATTCAAAGCGTATTGCATGAAGACGAAAGAGTCTCAAGCACTGAAATACGCAAATTGTTGGCACAGGGCGACATTGCTCAGGCCACCTCTGCCCTGGGCCACCCGCTCACCTACTCCGGGCACGTATTGCACGGACAAAAACTGGGGCGCACCCTAGGCTTTCCCACTTTAAATTTGGGACTGGGCTCACGAACCTCGGCGCTTTCCGGTATTTTGGCCGTCTGGGTTCACGGATTGGAAGAACACCCCCTGCCCGGCGTGGCCAGCCTTGGCGTTCGCCCCAGCGTAAAAAGCAATGGCGAATACTGGCTGGAAACCTACGTCTTTGACTGGCAAGGTGATGCCTACGGAAAAAATATTTCAGTTGAAGTGATCAAACACCTCAGACACGAAGCGAAATTCGACTCGCTGGATGACATGGTTGTGCAAATGAACAAAGACAAAGAACAGGCGCGTGCCTGCCTTGCACAGCATCCAGCCAGCGCTCCTCTATTTACATTCAACCGCTCAGAAACGGCATGAAAGCCTGACCCATGGATTACAAAACAACCCTGAACCTGCCTGAAACCCCCTTCCCCATGCGTGGAGACTTGCCAAAACGCGAGCCCCAGTGGGTTAGCCGTTGGCAAGAAAACAAGGTTTACCAGGCCATACGCAAGGCGCACGCAGGTCAGCCTAAATTTGTTTTGCACGATGGCCCACCCTACGCAAATGGCGACATTCACATCGGGCACGCCGTAAACAAGGTCTTGAAAGACATCATCATCAAATCCAAGACCCTCGCAGGTTTTGATGCTCCCTACGTTCCAGGCTGGGACTGCCATGGCATGCCCATTGAAATCCAGATTGAAAAACTGCACGGCAAACACCTGCCCACCCAGGAAGTGCAGGCCAAGAGCCGCGCCTACGCCAGTGAGCAAATCGAACGACAAAAGAAAGACTTCGTTCGTCTGGGCGTTTTAGGTGAGTGGGACAATCCCTATAAAACCATGGATTTTCGCAACGAAGCCGATGAAATCCGCGCACTCGGAAAAATTGTAGAAAAAGGCTATGTGTTTCGCGGCCTCAAGCCGGTCAATTGGTGTTTCGATTGCAGATCGGCGCTGGCCGAAGCAGAAATTGAGTACCAGGACAAAGAAGACACCGCCATTGATGTGGGCTTTCCTTTCCCGTCAGACCCCACCATGCTGCAACGCGTGGCCGCTGCGTTTGAAGTGGATGTGGCGCTGTTTGGTGCAAAACCCGAGCGCAACAACCCCGGCTGGATTGTGATCTGGACCACCACACCATGGACCATTCCAGCCAACCAAGCGCTCAATTTGCATCCTGAGATTGAATACGCACTGGTCGACAGCGAGCGCGGCTTTTTAATCCTGGCCGCAGAACGTGTGGAGGCATGTCTGGAAAGTTATGCCGTTGAGGGTGAAATCATCGCAAAAACAAGCGGCAAGTCCTTGGAAGGCATCGCATTCCAACACCCGCTCTATGACCGCTTGTCACCGGTGTATCTGGGCGACTATGTAACGCTGGACACCGGCACAGGCATTGTGCATTGCGCGCCGGCTCATGGCTTGGAAGACTTTGCCTCTTGCAAGGCGGCGGGCATGAGTGACAAGGACATCATCAATCCCGTCATGAGCGACGGTAAATACGTTGAAACACTGGCGCAATTCGGCGGTCAGCATGTCTGGAAAGCCAATCCGATGATTGTGGACGCTTTGGCTGAAAAGGCCTGCCTGTTCTCCGCCACCAAATTCAAGCACAGCTACATGCATTGCTGGCGGCACAAAACGCCTGTCATTTATCGCGCCACCTCACAGTGGTTCGCAGGCATGGATGTGGAACCGAAAGAAGGCAAAACCCTGCGTCAGGCAGCGCTGGAAGGCGTTGAAGCCACGCAGTTTTACCCAGCTTGGGGAAAGGCGCGGCTTCAATCCATGATCGCCAACCGCCCCGACTGGACTTTGTCACGCCAACGCCAATGGGGTGTGCCCATGGCGTTTTTCGTACACAAGGAGACCGGCGCCCTGCACCCTGAAACCCCGAGACTTCTGGAAGAAATTGCAAAACTGGTGGAAGTCGAGGGCATTGAGGCCTGGCAGAAACTGCAGGTCAGCGATTTACTGGGCGCAGACGCAAGCGCTTATGAAAAAAACCGGGACACACTCGATGTCTGGTTTGATTCAGGCACCACCCACGAAACGGTTTTGCGTGGCTCGCATGCCGAGCAACTGGCTTTTCCTGCAGACCTGTATCTGGAGGGCTCAGACCAGCACAGAGGCTGGTTCCACTCGTCACTTTTGACCTCCTGCATGATGAACGGCACCCCGCCCTACAAGGCGCTGCTCACCCACGGCTTTGTGGTTGATGGGTTGGGCAGGAAAATGAGCAAGTCGGTGGGCAATGTCATTGCCCCGCAAAGCGTCTCCGACAAAATGGGGGCTGATATTCTTCGCTTGTGGGTGGCCAGCACCGACTACTCCGGTGAACTTTCAATTTCAGATGAAATTCTCAAACGCGTGGTTGAGAGCTACCGTCGCATCCGTAACACGCTTAAATTTCTGCTGGCCAACATCAGTGATTTCGATATCAACACGCAAGGCGTGGCCACAGAAGAATTGCTCGAAATTGACCGCTATGCGCTTGTACTGACTGCCAATCTTCAAAAAAATCTTCTGCAAGCCTATGAGCGCTTTGAATTCCACCCTGTGGTTTCCGGCATTCAGCAGTTTTGTTCCGAAGACCTGGGCGCTTTTTACCTTGATGTACTCAAAGACCGTCTCTATACGTCCGGTGCAGGTAGCCTGGCCAGACGCAGCGCGCAAACGGTGCTTCATCACATCACCCACTGCCTGCTAAAACTCATGGCACCGGTTTTGAGCTTTACCGCCGAGGAAGCCTGGGAATTCGTGGCCAAACAGGAAGGCAGTATTTTCCTCGGACTGCACCACAGCCTGCCTGAAAACCTTGAAAGCCCGAATTTGCAAGGTCAGTGGGATGCGCTTCTGGCCTTGCGGGCCCGAGCCAACAAGGAAATCGAGAACCTCCGGACGGCTGGGCAAGTCGGCTCGTCTCTGCAGGTGGAGCTTGATCTTCACCTCACCGCTGCTGATTATGAAAATGCCAGACGCCTCGGTGATGACTTGAAATTCGTCCTGATTGTTTCAAAAGTAAACCTGCACCTGGCCAATGAAGAAAAAATTACAGTCATGCCCAGCCAACAGCAAAAGTGCCCACGTTGCTGGCATTACCGCGACGACATTGGACACGACGCGGCACATCCTGAACTGTGCGGCCGGTGTGTCAGCAACCTGTTTGGCAGCGGTGAACACCGCACCCATGCGTAAGGATCGTCAATGAACAAAGTGGCGACAAAAAAAAGCGTCGATCTTAAGTACGCTGCCCCGAAAAAACCGGTGCCGCCCGCAGGCGGAAATGTGGCGTGGTCGTGGTTGGCCTTGTCAGCCTGCATTATTCTCTTGGACCAAATCACAAAAGTGATGGCGAAAAGTCAGATTGCATTGGGTGGCGGTTTTGACGTCACCCCTTACCTGAATCTGGTTCATGTCCGAAATCCGGGTGCGGCCTTCAGCTTTTTGGCTGATGCAGGTGGCTGGCAAAAGTATTTCCTCAGTGGCCTGGCCGCCTTTGCCTCCATCATGGTGCTGATTTTGTTGTTTAAATATGCCGCCCAAAAGTTGTTCGCCTTCGCAATGTCTTGCATTTTAGGTGGCGCCTTGGGTAACCTCATTGACAGAGTGGCCTACGGCGCAGTGATCGACTTTCTGGATGTTCATTACGGCAATTGGCACTGGCCAGCCTTCAACGTCGCGGACATCGCCATTTCATGTGGCGCTGTGGCGTTGGTACTGGATGAAATTTTGAGAGTCAAACGCGGAAAATGACAGGCCAAACAGGGATGAAAACCATATTGCTCGGCATCACTGGTGGCATCGCAGCTTATAAATCGGCTGAATTGGTGCGATTGCTCAAAAAGGCTGGCTTTGGCGTGCATGTGGCCATGACCCCCGCCGCCACCGAATTTGTGGGGCAAGTGACTTTCCAGGCGCTGTCTGGCAATCCGGTGTTCACAGACCTCTGGGATGGTCGCATGTCCAACGGCATGGCGCACATCGACTTAAGCCGCCAATGCGATGCCATGCTGGTGGCACCCGCCACCGCCGACTTTCTGGCTAAACTGGCCCATGGGCATGCCAGCGATCTGCTGAGCACCCTCGCTCTGGCACGCTCTTGCCCCTTGTTTGTGGCACCCGCCATGAACATGCAAATGTGGCAGAACCCGGCGACACAACGCAACATGGCGCAACTTGTCGCAGATGGCGTCGGTGTTTTTGGGCCCGGCAGCGGAGAACAGGCCTGTGGCGAAGTGGGCATGGGGCGCATGCTGGAACCCGAACAATTATTCGCCGCACTGCAGGCTCAACTGACGCCGCAGGTACTAAAAAACAAAACCGTACTGATCACCGCCGGCCCCACTTTCGAACCCATAGACCCGGTGCGGGGCATTACCAACCGGTCATCCGGTAAAATGGGGTATGCGATTGCGGAGGCGGCAGCCAACGCAGGCGCAAATGTTGTTCTGGTGTCCGGCCCCACCGCCTTGCCTGCGCCATGGGGGGTGAAGCGCGTTGAGATCACAACCGCAGAACAAATGATGACAGCCTGCCGGCAAGAAATAGAAAACGCCGACATTTTTATTGGCGTGGCCGCTGTTGCAGATTACAAAGTAGCCAACAGCAGCCACCAGAAACGCAAAAAATCCGAAGGCGGCCTCGATGGGCTGCAGTTTGAACTCAATCCGGACATTCTCGCCACTGTGGGAGAACTCAAGCGCAACCGCAAGAACAAACCACTGTTTAGCGTGGGTTTTGCGGCTGAAACCCAAAATGTTGAAGCCTACGCAGCGAAAAAACGCATCGCAAAAAACTGCGACTGGGTATTGGGCAATGTCGCTCAAGACACCTTGGGGGCAGAAGATGTTGCCCTGTTGTTGGTATCGGAATCCGGCACCATCGAACTGCCCAGACAAACAAAAATGCTGGCCGCTCAAAACCTGATCACAGAACTGGCCAAGGCACTCTGAACCCCCTACCCTGTTTCTACATCAGAACGGGGTACTGTTTTGCAATCCGGTCGCGACCATTGGAGAATCATAGACAACTGTGTATTTCTCCGACGATCGCCCCTGAATGCTTATCAAACCCATCGCTTCACAAACCAATTTTTACAAACTTCTGATTGGTCTGTTACCAGCACTTATTCTGCTGGCAACTACCGTAGGCTTTAGTGTGGTCACACACCTCAAGAGTGTGGAATTCGCGGAATCGCTGCGGCAACTCAGAGCATTGGAAAGAACTTCATCGGCCTTGTATTTTGCCGGCGTGGAGTTCAAAGACGGCGCAATCGGCCTGTTTCTTGAACCACAAGACCGCGCGCTTCACATTGAACGCTACTCCACAGCACTGGATAATTTGCGCAGCCAGATGATTGTGGCGTCTGCCCGCACTGAAAAAATACCCAACGACAATTTTTTAAAGAAGCTCGATGTTCTCATGGAGGAAATCGAGAGCCTGAATCTGCGCATACTGAATTCACAAAGCGACGCTGCAGACAAAATCAGCGACATCAAAAT
>JBEIKS010000133.1:0-6835 GCA_040379625.1 Burkholderiaceae bacterium | reverse complement strand
TGGTCAGTTTACCCACACCGGCGCTCGCCAGATACAAGGCTGCAGGGCAACCCAAGCCGCCGGCGCCCACAATCAGAACGTGGGCTTCACGGATCCGGGTTTGTCCCTCCACACCAATCTCATCAAGAAGGATGTGGCGGGAATACCGCAGCAACTGTTCGTCGTTCAAGCACTTATCCTGCAAATATTGCCGGGCTTACTTGGACTCTTTGGTTTTTTCAGCCGTCTGATCCACCGGTTTTGGCTTGGCGACCTGAACTGGCAAGCCCTTGATTTTATTCAAGGCTTGTTGCAATTGGTAGTCGTCGGCGGAACCGAATTCCACAGGCTTTCTATCCTTGGCCTCCGCACCCTCGCCCTTTGCTTTCAAGGCTGGCTTGGAAACCTTGGACTCAGCGTCCTTGTCCTTGTCGTTGGACAGGTGTTTGTTCAAATCCGCTTCACGGACATGGCTGACCAAGTCGCCTTCCGGTGTTTCTTCAACCAACAGGTCAGGGTCTATGCCCTTGGCCTGAATGGTGCGACCCGACGGTGTGTAGTAGCGGGCTGTGGTGAGCTTGATGGCTGTGTTGTTGGTCAGCGGCAATATGGTTTGTACTGAACCCTTGCCGAAGGTCTGTGTACCCATGATGCTGGCACGCTTGTGATCTTGCAGTGCACCCGCAACAATTTCAGAGGCAGACGCAGAGCCGCCATTCACCAAAACCACCATTGGAACGGTTTTGGCCACCTCTGGCAATTTGCTCAGGTGGTCTTCACGGCCGCCGCGCATGTAATCTTCAGGAGACGCATTGAATTTGCGCTTGGCATCTTCAGTGCGGCCATCGGTGGACACCACCAGTGTTTTTGGCGGTAAAAACGCAGCAGACACACCCACCGCGGCATTGAGCAGACCACCCGGGTCGTTGCGCAGGTCAAGCACCAAACCTTTCAGCGGTTGGTCTTTGCTGATGGTGTTGAGCGCCTTCACCACGTTTTCGGTGGTGTGTTCCTGAAACTGTGTAATACGGATGTAACCGATGCCCGGCTCAATCACCTTGGATTTCACACTCTGAACCTTGATGACGTCGCGAACAACCGTGATGATGACCGGCTTGTTTTCACCTTTGCGCATGATGGTCAGCGTAATGCTGGTCTTGGGCTTGCCGCGCATGATTTTCACAGCGTCGTTCAGGGTCAGGCCTTTGGTGGGTTTTTCATCGAGTTTGATAATCAGGTCGCCCGCTTTCACACCGGCTTTGAAGGCTGGTGTGTCTTCAATGGGCGAAACCACTTTCACAAAACCTTCTTCCGTACCGACTTCAATGCCCAGCCCGCCGAATTCCCCTTGGGTTCCGACTTGCAGTTCTTTGTAGCCTTCAGCGTCCAGATAAGTGGAGTGAGGGTCAAGGCCACTGAGCATCCCGCTGATGGCTTCCGTAATCAGCTTTTTGTCTTCAACGCTCTCGACATAGTTTGATTTGATTGCGCCGAAAACTTCAGTGAATTGACGAAGTTCCTCCAACGGCAATGGCGCGCGGCCATCGCGCTGCGCTGTTGCGGTAACTCCGAGACTGATCAGCACACCGGCGACCACGCCTACGGAAACAAGAGAGATGTTGCGAAGTTTCTGACGCATAAAAACCACTATCTGGTAACGGCCCATTTCAACGGATCGATCGGCTGGCCTTGATGCCGTAATTCAAAGTATAGACCCGTTTCTAAGTTTCCACTGCTGTCACCTACACTAGCGATCGAATCACCTTGCTTGACGGTGTCTCCGACCGCTTTCAGCAGACGTTGGTTGTTGCCATAAATACTCATGTACTGATCGCCGTGGTCCAGGATGATCAGTTGTCCAAAACCCCTTAACCACTCTGAAAAAACCACTTTTCCATTGGAAACCGCTTTCACCGGCGCACCTTGACCCACCTTAATGAAGATACCGCGCCAGGCAGGGCCTGAGCCATCACCCGAACGGGTCTGCCCAAACCGGCCGGTAATTTCTCCGCCTGAGGGCAATTCCAGCCGCCCTTTCAGTTTCGCAAAATCACCGTTGTCAGGTACCGTGGAATATGTCATTTCACTGCGGCGTTGCTGGGAAGGCTTGGGTTTCGATTCCGCAGTTTTACGCTCAGCTTCCGCCCGTTTTTTGGCCAGACGAATGGCTTCAGCCAATTCCTCAATCAGGGACGTCATCCGTTTTTCATCGCGCTCCAAACGGCTCGCTTCCTGTTTCTGACTCTCCAGGCGCTTGTTTAGTTCACCCAGCAGTTGTTTGCGCGTGTCCTGTTGTTCAAGCAGCACCACTTTTTTGCGTTGTTGTGCGTTTTCATTGCGCTGCACTTGATCTTGCCGCTCTTCCTTGGCGCCCAGCAGCGCCTCCAGTTCGTCAAGCTCCTCCTGCAGTGTTTCTCCAACGGCAATTTCTGCGGCTGAAATATGCTCATACCAGAAGGCATCCCGGGAAATGGCTTGTCTGGACTGGCCACCCAACCACGCGTGCATCGGGTTGTACTGGGATCGACGGTGCTGCGAGCGCAACACTTTTCCCAAACGGTTTTTCTGCCGTTCTATGCTTTTTTCCGTTTCGTCCTGATCTTCGGAAATGGCGAGAATTTCGGCTTTCAGCCTTTCATTTTCTTTTTGCAGTCGCTGCAGTTGCACATTTGATTCTGCGATCGACTTTTCCACTGCCATCAACTCTTTGCTGGTGCTGGTTTGACGGTTGGTGGTTTGTTCGATGTTTTGCCGGACCTGTTTCAACTGCTGGCGAATGACCTCGCGCTCTTTGGCAACCAATTTCGGGTCTTTGGTTTCAGCCAACGCACTGTTGCCCGCCGTGGTCGCCACGACGAGCATTCCCAACAAGCAACGGTAAGAGGCAATTTTCAAAACTTATTTGGCCTTGCCCTGATTGGCCACAGCCATCGCAGCGGCTGCAATTTCAGCCTGGTCGCCGAGGTAGTAATTGCGGATTGGCTTGAGGTTTTCATCAAGTTCATACACCAAAGGGCGTGCTGTCGGAATGTTCAGATTTACGATTTCGTCTTCGCCCACCTGATCCAGATACTTGATCAGGGCACGCAGCGAGTTGCCGTGCGCAGCAATTAAAACCCGCTTGCCGGATTTGATGGCTGGCGCAATGCTGTCATTCCAGAAGGGGGTAACCCTGTCTACGGTGTCTTTCAGGCATTCGGTCAGCGGAATTTCCTCAGGCTTCAATTTTGTATAGCGGGGGTCGTTGCCGGCAAAACGCGGGTCGTCCACGGTAATGGGGTTTGGTGCTATTGCATAAGCCCGGCGCCAGATCATGACCTGGTCATCGCCATACTGGGCGGCGGTCTCGGTTTTATTCAAACCCTGCAGCGCACCGTAATGCCGTTCGTTCAGGCGCCAGGAGTGGTGTACCGGCAGCCACATGCTGTCCATCGCATCGAGAGCGATCCACAGGGTGCGGATGGCACGCTTGAGCACAGAGGTGTAGGCGAGATCGAACCCATAGCCTTCGGCTTTCAGCAATTCACCGGCCTTGCGCGCTTCCTCCCGACCTTTGTCAGTCAAATCTACATCAGTCCAGCCTGTGAAACGATTCTCCAGGTTCCATTGGCTTTCGCCGTGGCGCATCAGAACAAGTTTGTACATTTTTGTGCTTTTTAAAATTGAATGTGTGGTAACCCTAAATTGTACGGCAGATATAATGGGAAATTAACCGATAGACCCCATGGATTTGTAAATGCAAACACAGTTTTTCATCGATAACGCCGCTTTGATCGTTCTGGCGCTGGTTTCAGGTGGCCTTTTGCTCGTTCCCGGGCTGATGCGGGGCGGTGCTCAAAGGGTGTCACCTGCTCAGGCCGCCCTTTTGATCAATCGAAACAAAGCCATTGTGCTGGATGTTCGCGACAGCGCCACTGCCAAGGTTCAAGGTCTGATTCCGGACGCAAAGCGAGTAGAAATTGCAGAGTTGAAAGACAAAGCCCCCAATTTGCTTAAAAACAAAGAATTGCCGGTTTTGGTAATCTGCCAAACTGGACAGCGCAGCGGCGCTGCCGTCACAATTCTAAAAGCCGCAGGTTATACGCAGGTTTTTGCGGTTGAAGGCGGTGTCTCAGCCTGGATGGAAGCGGGCATGCCCGTCACCGGCAAGTCCGCAGCGTAAGCCAACTGCCTAAATTTTAAGGAATTCATTTATGACTGCCAGCGTCACTGCAAAAGTTTTGATGTACTCAACCGGGGTGTGCCCCTACTGCGTTCGTGCAGAACGCTTGCTGACTGAGCGCGGCGTCACGCAAATCGAAAAGGTCAGAATTGATCTGGAACCCCAGCGGCGCGACGAAATGATGACGCGCACCGGTCGCAGAACCGTTCCGCAAATCTACATCGACGAAACACACGTGGGCGGCTTTGACGACCTCGCCGCCCTTGACCGCGCCGGTGGCCTGACACCTCTGCTGGCCCGTCAGGCGGGCTGAGCAACCCCATTCTCTTTTAAGGCGCAAGCCTTGCACTTAACAACGGAACACACAGAATGTCTCAAGAAAACAATGTCGCCACAGAAGAACAGCAGGCCGTATTCAACATTCAACGCGTCTATTTGAAAGACGCTTCGGTTGAAATTCCGCATGCGCCCCATATTTTTCTCGAGCAAAGCCCTCCCACCATTGAAATCGCGCTTGATGTGAATGCCCAGCGCTTGGGCGATGTTGTGTATGAAAGCGAAGTGACTGTGACAGTAACAGCCAAAATCGCAGACAAAGTCGCATTCCTGATTGAAGCCAAGCAAGCCGGTATTTTCGAAATCGCCAATGTGCCCCCGGAACAGATTGATCCGTTGCTGGGCATTCTCTGTCCAAATGTTATTTATCCCTATTTGCGGGTCAATATTGCCGATCTGGTCACCCGCACCGGTTTCGCCCCCATTCATCTGGCTGATGTCAATTTTGAAAATTTTTATCAACAGCGTCTTGCCGCCCTGCAAGAGCGGGCGCAAAGTGCAGACGGAACTTCGTCCTCCGGCATTGTTCTGAACTCCTAAACTGATCGGGGCCTCAGTAATGAAAGTACTGGTCTTGGGTGCCGGCGCGTGGGGAACCGCCGTGGCAAGTCACATTGCTCAGCGTCACGCCACCGTTTTATGGGGCCGTGACCCCCAAGTCGTTGCCGCCATCAACGGACAACATGAAAACCCTCGCTACCTGCCTGGGCTCAAGTTGTCTGAAGGCTTGCAGGCCACCACATCGCTTTCCGACGCCCTGAATCATGCCTGTTCCCCTGAAGACCTCTGGGTGTTTGGTGCGCCCATGTCTGCACTGCGCAGTAATTTGACCGATGTCATGGCACACGCCGAAGGTCGGCAATGGCCGGCATTTTGCTGGTTGTGCAAAGGTTTTGAGGTTGGCAGCGGAAAAATGCCGCATCAAGTGGTTCAAGATATTCTGCCCAACGCCCATGGCGGTGCGCTGACCGGCCCTTCGTTTGCTGCCGAAGTCGCCAAGGGTTTGCCCTTTGCGCTGGTCATGGCTGGCGGCAGTGCCGCCACACAGCAAACCGTGGTTGAAGCCATGCACCACAGCGCTTGTCGGGTCTACGTTTCTGAAGACGTGGTCGGCGCCGAAGTTGCTGGCGCGGTAAAAAACATCATGGCGGTGGCAACGGGCATTTGCGATGGTCTGGGCTTGGGGTTGAACGCCCGCGCAGCGCTGATTACCCGCGGCATGGCTGAAATCAGACGGCTGGCAACCGCTTTGGGTGGTCAGACAGAAACGCTGACAGGCTTGGCGGGTTTTGGCGACCTGATACTAACCTGCACCGGCGACCTTTCCAGAAACCGGCGGGTTGGAACCCTGTTGGCCTCCGGGAAAAACCTTGACCAAATCCTGTTGGAGTTGGGGCAGGTGGCTGAAGGCGTAAAGTGCGCTCCGGTGGTTAAAGAACTGGCCCGCGAACTGGGTATTGACATGCCCGTCACCGAAACTGTGTGCGATGTTCTTTTTTCAGGGGTTTCCGCACAATCTGCCGTGCTGAAACTGCTGGCCCGGGATCCTCGCAGAGAGGCCTGAACCTCGGGCCCATGTGCGGTTTTTCAGCTTGGGTTACTGCGCACCGTCAAAACCCATTTGGCGCCAAGCCTCATAAACAGCGATGGCCACCGCATTCGATAGGTTTAGCGATCTGTTTTCCGGTTGCATTGGAAGCCTGAGCCACTGAGTCTTGTGGATGTCAGCGCGAATCGCCTCCGGCAGGCCGCTGGATTCATTTCCAAAAACCAACCAGTCCCCGGCTTTAAACGCTTCGGTGAACACCCAGCGCTGACCGCGGGTTGTCATTGCAAACAAGCGGTCCATGTCCGGTTGGCAGACGCGCTTGAATTCAGACCAGTTTTCATGCACCTGCATTTTTGCGTATTCGTGGTAGTCCAGCCCGGCGCGTTTCATTTTCGTGTCGTCCAGCGGGAAACCCAGCGGCTTGATCAGGTGCAAATGCGCCCCTGTGTTGGCGCACAAGCGAATAATGTTGCCGGTATTGGGCGGTATTTCAGGGGCAACAAGCACAACATTAATCATCTTCAGGTCTTTCGGGTGTACGAAATGCAATCCACTGGCTAAAACGGCTCACCCCCTGTTGGGCGAGAACGCTGCGAGCGGCAGCCAATGTTGCGCCAGTGGTCAGCACATCATCCACCAGTCCAATGTGTAGGTTTTCAACATTCTTTACAACGGTGAAGGCATCGCTCAGGTTGTGTTGCCGTTGCTGTGCAGACAAGCCCGACTGCTTTTGTGTTTCGCGGGTTTTGACAAGGCAATCTGCATCACAGCGAACGTTCAAGTGTCGGCTCAGGTGGCGGGCAATCAGC
>JBEIKS010000132.1:0-6844 GCA_040379625.1 Burkholderiaceae bacterium | reverse complement strand
GATGCGCGCAAGCCATCGTTTGTAGTCGCCAGAGCAGGAGAAACCCGAGGGGTGCGCTTCGCCGCCATTCCCTTGGGCCATGAATTTACTTCATTGGTGTTGGCGCTGTTGTGGACTGGTGGTCATCCGCCCAAAGTGGAGGCGGAAGTCATTGAGCAAATCAAGGCGCTCGACACCCCGATGAAGTTTGAGGTCTACATGTCCTTGTCGTGCCACAACTGCCCTGACGTGGTTCAGGCAGCCTCGTTGTTGAGCATTCTCAATCCGTTGATTGAAACAGTGGTGGTGGATGGTTCGTTGTTTCAGGCTGAGGTCAATGCACGCCAAGTGATGGCGGTTCCCATGGTGTACCTGAATGATCAGGTGATGGGTTCAGGGCGCATGTCGCTCGAAGAAATCTTGTCCAAGCTTGACACCCGCTCAGATGAACGCGAAGCCCGCAAACTCAGCGAAAAAGATCCTTTTGACATGTTGGTCATTGGGGGCGGTCCTGCCGGCTCTGCCGCCGCAGTCTACGCCGCCAGAAAAGGTATTCGTGTTGGCTTGGCCGCTGAGCGTTTTGGTGGGCAACTCAATGACACCATGGCCATTGAAAACTACATCTCTGTGCTTGAAACAGACGGGCCCACAATGGCTGCGTCACTTGAGGCGCAGGTACGCCACTACGAAGTGGACGTCATGAACATGCAGCGCGTACAGCGTTTGGTTCCAGCGGAAAACCCAGGCGACTACATTGAAGTTGAAATGACCAACGGCGCCAGCCTGAAGGCAAGAAGCGTTGTTGTTTCAACGGGTGCGCGCTGGCGCAATGTGAATGTGCCTGGCGAAGAACAGTATAAGAACAAAGGCGTGGCTTACTGCCCGCACTGCGATGGCCCTTTGTTCAAGGGCAAGCGTGTTTCAGTCATTGGCGGTGGAAATTCTGGTGTCGAGGCTGCGATTGATTTGGCCGGTGTTGTTCAACACGTCGATCTGGTTGAATTTGCGGACGCATTGAAAGCAGACGCAGTGTTGGTGAGCAAGCTAAAAAGCCTACCCAACGTCAGTATTCATTTAAACGCCCAAACCACGGAAATCACCGGTGACGGCCAAAAGGTAAATGGCCTGACTTACAAGCACCGCAGCACCGGGGAAAGTCACCACCTCGCATTGGAAGGCGTGTTTGTACAAATAGGTTTGGTGCCCAACACTGAATTTTTGAAGGGCACAATTGAACTGAGCCGTTTTGGTGAAATTGTCATTGACCCGAAATGCCATACCAATTTGCACGGCGTTTTTGCAGCGGGCGATGCGAGCACGGTACCGTACAAGCAGATTGTAATTGCAGCCGGTGAGGGCGCAAAGGCGGCTCTCAGCGCTTTTGATTATTTGATCCGTTCACCCTCACCGGTATCGGATGAAGAATCAAGCCTCGCAGAACTGAGCGACTAAACGAGGAAGGGCACATCAAGGGTGATCAGTCATCCTTGATTGCTTGCCCCGGAAACAGGGCGTCGTTGAAGCCGAAGCGAGTCATGTCCTTGATACGCTGCGGGTACAAAATGCCGTCGAGGTGATCACATTCGTGTTGAACCACCCGTGCATGGAATCCCTCAACCGTTCTGTCAATGGTGTGCCCTTGTTCATCAAAACCAGTGTAGCGCAAGTGCGTGTACCTCGGTACGGAACCCCGCATGCCGGGCACTGACAGGCATCCTTCCCAGCCTTCTTCCATGTCTGTGCTCAGTGGCGTGACGATGGGGTTGATCAGGATGGTTGCGGGTATGCTCGGAGCCTCTGGGTACCGCTTGCTTTCATCGAATCCAAAAATAACCAGCCGCAAATCAACACCAATTTGCGGTGCAGCAAGGCCAACCCCGCCCACAGCCACCATGGTTTCAAACATGTCTTCAATTAATGTGTGCAAGGCTGGCGTATTGAATTCTTCAACGGGTTTCGCAATTCGCAACAAGCGGGGGTCTCCCATGCGGAGTATGTTGTGTTTCACGGCAAAAGACCTTCGGCAGTTTAAATCTATGATGACAGATTCTAACGCGATGTCTTAGTTTTTTGCCGACGCTTGCCATTCGATCCGCAGGGTACGGCAATCCTCGGCACTGACCATCCATTTATCTCCCACTTCTCTGACTTTGGCTTTGCCCTCAACCACTTTCAACGCGTGGGTGCTTGCCTTGTCAAATATCCATGTTTGTGAAATCAGCGAGCTTTCATTGTAGGCACTCAGTTGCTTGCTGCCGCTTTCAGGCGCACTTTGGGTGACTTGCCAGCGTGTTCTTTCCCGCAGAGTCATGAACTCGGCCAGATCATTCATGCGGTACCACCTGAAACCGCCGTTGTCCTGTAATTTCGCTGCTTCAATGCTGAGTACATCCATGGCGTGTGTATCTTGCGCTTGCTGACCTGGATTGAAGTGCAGGGTGCGTGCAATGTGGTTGTCACTGACATGTTTCAAGAACGTGGCAATGAAAGCATGTACTTCTGTCGGACCAATACCTTGCTTCGAGATTTCATTGAGGCTGGCACTTTGCTTGAAGTGTGAGATGGGAAAAGCCCAAATGTCCTTGCCTTGTGCGGGCTCACCGAATGCATAGGAGTGTGTGGGTCCAAGGCCGCTGTCAGCCGTGGTGTAATAGGCTCGTGAGCCTGTCGCGGTTTTATGTGGCCCGTTGGCTTCCAATTGTGGTTCCGAGCTTAAAATTATTCCGCCAATTGCATCAGGTGTTGTAGCAAGCTGAGGTTGCTTTGCAATGTTGGTCGCAAAGTGGGTGAGCAACTTGTGAAGCAGATAACCGTCCGTTCTGGTTTTCAGGTACCCCAATGGCAGGTTTGCAAAAAGAACAGTGCCCCCGCCATAGTCGCTGCTTGAAACAATCACATCTTGTTGCTCGGATTTCAAAAGCGCTTCGGTTTGCCCAACCCCCATTGTTTTGTAATAACTGTAATTCAAGACTTCATAGGCGTAGGTGGTCAGGGCGCCCCACGGGTCACGGTCCATGGCGCCAAAATCAAGTTTCCCCGGTTGAATCGCCAATTTTTTTTCTGCATTTCGATTTGCGTAAACAACACCCTGCACCGTGGTGGCATCGCCCAAGGTGTTGTACAGCGCGTACTTCACGCCCACAAGTTCAGATAAACGTGAGGCGTCTTTTGAATAAGTGGCACGACCATGCTGCAGCGTGGCCGCATCAAAGCTCACCAGCAAATCTCCGCCTTCATCGACATAACGGTACAAGTGGGTAATAAGAAGATCCGAGGCCTGCTGATGCACAGAGTCAGGTAATACAACGCCCGCCATTGGTAGCTTGTTTGCCCTTGCGCGCAGAAACTCATCATCTGTCATTGGGTTTAGTAGAATGCCGGCCTCTTTGGCTGTTGCCAGCCAGGCCTGTGTGACCGGATGTTGCAGGCTTGACGCTTCAGGGATGAGCAAGGTCAGGCCGATGGGTGTCGGCTGAGTTCGCGCAAGCGTTTTGCTGGCCGCCACGCCAATCACCCAAACGGCAATGATTAATGCAAATGCGATATAAAAGAAGTATTGATGACGCAGTTTGGATGAAATTGACATGGCGTACTTTCAGGATTTAAAAACCAGTTGAGTGCCTGTACCAGCCTTGACCAACCAGTGGCCAGAGTCGGTGGTGATCACACTGCCGTTGCCAGACACAATGACAGGTGCCTTTGTGTACTTGGATTTTGGCAGTCGCCACACCATCTCGTTGAGGTTAGTTGGGTGTGTGACCGTGAATTGCGTTACACCAGCGGAGTCCACCGTTTGGTTCCAGTTCACTAACAAGCGGGTGCTCATAAAGTCCGCCAACCGGTTTGAGGTGTACCAAGCGAACTGGGGGGACTTCGACTTTGCATATGTCAGCATGTCTTTTAGCACCGTACTCCAGCGGTTTGCACCCGGTGGGTGGGCATACACCATGCGGCTAGTGTTAAGGTTGATGTTGAAATCAATCAAGTCTTTGTACCAGTTAAGAACCTCTGTTTTTGGAACCCTGAAGTCTTGCCACTCTTCGAAAGTCGCATAAGTACCCTGAGGGGTCACAGGAAATACCCAAATGTTCGGATTGGCGAGGTTGCCATCCCTGTATTGCCGCGTTGCGCCCAAGCCTGTGTGGCCTGCAAAGTAGGCTGAGACCACCCCTTGGTTTTCCAGCCAAGTCATGGCCCAAGGTGGGTTGTTGCCTTCAGGTGCAGAGTAGTTGCGCGAAGAAAATCCTGTGGCGGCATCTACGTCGCGGCGGTTCATGATCAGACATTGCAAGAAGTTGTCTGTTGCGTTGTCTTTGTTCAGGCAAGCCCCTCCGGTACTTGTGAGCTGGTTCGTTTCGGTTGCATTGCCGCCGTAGAAGTCGTGAATCCAGCCACCGTGCGCACCTACGCTGTGTCCTGCCGTTTGAAAGGTTTTAAGAATCTGTTTTGCCGTGGCATTGTTCGCCAAATTCCAGCCCAGTTTGTCGCCAGCCACAATGGTGTCTGGTCCTGAAGTCATTTCTATGGAGAACAGGGCTTGAGGGTCATTAAACACATTGAGCCTCATCAGATTCTGCGTGGGAGCCTGCGCTTCTTTGGAATCCAGATGCCAGTCAAACGTCATACCGGCAACGCCGTTGGGCATGGGTGACAAATGGGCCATGTTTAAAACATTGCGTGTGAAATAATTCAGAAAGCCGTGCATCATTAAAGCATCGGTTCGTCCCTTCAAGTAGGTCAAAGGCAAGTTTACAAACATCACTTTGCCTGCCCCCACTGAATTCAAGCCGGCAACCAGTCCAAACTGTGGTGAAGTCGCCAGTGTCTGTTGCCCGGACACGCTGCCAAAGGTACCTTGTGTCACAAAGGTTGGGTAAATCAGATTACCCAACAAATAACCGGAATAGGCTTCAACTGGATCTGTTGTGAGCACTGCCTTTTCAGAAACGCGGCTTGATTCGGCAATGGGTCGACTGGTGTTGGTAAGGGTTTCTCCCATTTTTGCGCGAGACAGCTTTACAGAGACTTCACGCTGTTTGGTTGCTGTATCAGACGTGGTCTCGCTACCGTGGTAACGCATTTGTGAATACTGCTGCGGATCATAGCCCTTGACGCCGCCCGGGTCGTTGGTACTGACAGGCAAATACAAGGCTGAGTTTTGTGATATTCCAGCAGCACCCACCAATGAGGTGCTGACTGCAGGGGCTTCTGCCGTTGTCAGCGTGTTGGTTGTCAAACCGGTAAAGAGTTTTGATTTTCCGGGGGGCACCAGCAAGGCGCGCAGGGTGCTGCGGGTAGCAGTGACTGGTCCAAGCCCTGTTGTTCTGTCGCGAAGCTCATCGTAGAGCACATAATCAACCCCTGCCAAACCGCTTAAGCGCGATTTAGGAATGGGATAGACAGGCACGCCATTTTGTAAGGTGAGTGCACCGAAATCGTAGGTTAGGAATGTGTTCCCGCCGTTACGTGTATAGGTGTCGATGGCCGCAATAATGGTGTCGCTGGCAACCGTGTGCAGGCTGTCAGGCAATATCAAACCAGCGAATCCGTTAGCGGTTGCTCCCATTTGCAAAAACTGAGTGTCTGTCACCGGTTGCAGACGCACACCCAGTTCTGAGGCTGCATCTACCCATGACATCACTCTGGGGTCAGCGGTGCTTTGTGTGTCTGGTACCAGCAACAGCAGTACGCCGGGGTCGGGTTGCAGAGCAGCGACAGAGGGTGCCAGACGCCCTGCGCTTGTATCTGCAGGATAGGTTCCTGTATTGATTTCAACTTCAGCGGTTTGGTCACTTGAATCAATTGAAACCAGTGCAGGAATAATGTCGCCACTGTTTTCAGGGCTGGAAGCGGTTTCAGGGCTGGCACTTGAACCGCCGCCGCCTCCGCAACCCACAAGGGCAAAAGAAATACATGCCAGCGCAATGGCTTGTCTAATCGCCGTCGCTGGTGTTGAGGGAAGTAAAGCCGGGTGTTTCATGTGCGCGCTCCTTGAGATGAATTCGGACCATTGGCGAGAAGCTCAATGAGAAGAAATATCGAAGAGGGGATTTTTGCGCGAGGAAGGGGGCGGGTTCTATCCGCTAAGGCACATAGGATAAATTAATGCCACCAGAGCGGATAAGGCCAGACTCTGGTGGAACGCTGCATACTTGGAACCGTAAGATTTACAGCTTTGTGTAAACAGTGGTTGGCACGTTGTTTATGAGACTCTTTTGAACTTGATAAGGAGTCTTCGCACCCATGTAATCGCACATATCGTTGGAGGGCGTTGCGGGGCTTGTGAAAATTGCGCCCACGCTTTCGCATGTGGCTTTTTCAACTTTCTGGAATGGCAACTGGCTCAGTTGTGCATTCGGCTTGATGGCCTTGTCAGCGATGCTGCTGATAAACTCTGAGCACTGACGACCATCGCTGGCGTCTGCTGTTCTGACTTCATACAGGAAGGCCAGTGCTTGCGGGCCAGTTTGTGTCTGGTATTGGGCGACCCAACCGCACAGGCGTGAGCCTTTCTGTGCATGTGCTGGCTGGCTAAAACCAATGGCAGCGATTACGCTGACGGTTGCGAATTTAAGAATGTTTTTTACGTTTTTCATGATGGTCCTTGCTGACTGGGTGGGTAATTAATACTTGAAAGCTCTCACGGTATCGAAGTACCGCTTGAGGTTTGGATTGAGTTTTTCAACGCGATCCATTTGTAAAGCAATCTTCGGAAAAAGCTGCTCATTCATTTGCGTCAGGGTTTGCAGTGCCTGACGCATGTCGGGTTGCATGCTGCCGTCTCGTTTTGGAATTTCAGCGCTTGGAATTGCATCTCTGACACGCTGCTGATTTTGCGCAATGTTGTTGATGCGTTGCGCCAAGG
>JBEIKS010000131.1:0-6859 GCA_040379625.1 Burkholderiaceae bacterium | reverse complement strand
ATGGCGTACTTCACTGTCACGCCTTTGTGTGTCAGCTTTTCTGACAACTCTTTGAGCGCGTGCTGGGCACGTGCAACCGCCAAGCCGTAACCGGGCACGATGGTGACGGTTTCAGCATTGGTGAGCAGGAAGGCAACATCGTCTGAAGAGCCTGAACGCACCGTGCGCTGCTGCTGTGTGCCAGAGGATGCGGCGGAATCGTCGCCACCAAAACCACCCAAAATCACGTTGAAGAACGAGCGGTTCATCGCCTTACACATAATGTAGGACAAAATAGCGCCTGAAGAACCCACCAGTGAACCCGCAATAATCAACATGCTGTTGTTCAAAGAAAAGCCAATACCGGCGGCGGCCCAACCTGAATAGCTGTTGAGCATTGACACCACAACCGGCATGTCTGCCCCGCCGATTGGAATGATCAGCGTAACGCCCAGTATGAAGGCGGCAACTGTCATGACAATAAACGGTGTCCAGCTTTGGGTGATGAAAAACGCGATGCCGGAACCGATCATGATGGCGCCCAACAGTGCGTTCAGGGCATGCTGGCCGGGAAAACGGACAGGCGCACCCTGAAACAGGCGGAACTTGTACTTGCCAGACAACTTTCCGAAAGCAATGACAGAACCCGAGAAGGTAACGGCCCCCACAAAGGTGCCAATGAACAATTCCAAGCGGTTGCCCAAAGGAATGTCAGAGACACCCTGCGCAGTGATGCCGAAAGCTGAGGGCTCTGCAACGGCTGCAATGGCAATGGCCACGGCGGCCAGACCAATCATGCTGTGCATGAAGGCCACCAGTTCGGGCATTTTTGTCATTTCAACGCGTTTGGCCATCAGCGTACCGGCGCTGCCACCCAACAACAGGCCACCCAATACGTAGGTCATGCCGTCTGCTGCATTTTGGCTGAGTTTGAAAATCAGGCCCACAGTGGTGAGCACAGCCAAGGCCATGCCAACCATGCCGAAGGCATTGCCCGTGCGTGATGTGGTGGGGTGTGAAAGGCCTTTCAAGGCCTGTATAAAACAGATGGACGCAACCAAATAAAGCAGCGTTACTGTGTCTAAACTTAAACTCATTTTGAGGATCTCCAGTCGGTGCGCCGCTTACTTCTTTTTCTTGAACATTTCGAGCATGCGACGGGTGACCAAAAAGCCACCAAACACATTCACCGCTGCCAAGGCAACGGCCAAAACGCCCATGAATTTACCCAAAGGGGTGACCGTGAGGGCCGCAGCCAGCATGGCGCCCACGATGATGATGGCGGAAATTGCGTTGGTCACCGCCATTAAAGGCGTGTGCAATGCAGGGGTGACGTTCCAGACAACGTGGTAACCCACGTAAATGGCCAGCACGAAAATAATAAGGTTGCTGATGGTTGGGCTGATAAGTTCCATGTTCTTCCCTGTTCGCTTAGTTCTTGCGCTTTAATTCGCCGCCCATGCACATCAGGGTGGCCGCAACAATGTCATCTTCCATGTTCACGGTGAAGTTGCCGTCTTTGTCGAACACCAATTTAAGGAAATCGATGATGTTGCGAGCGTACAGACTGGAGGCATCTGCCGCGACATGGGTAGCCAGATTGGGGTAACCCACCACCTTCACACCGTTCGGTGTGGTGATAACCTGATTCAGCACCGACAAGGGGCAATTGCCACCCTGTTCAACCGCGAGGTCCACAATGACTGAACCTGGCTTCATTTCCAGCACAGTGTGTTCATGCAACAGCGTGGGTGCCTTGCGACCGGGAATAAGTGCGGTTGTAATGACAATGTCTGCCTGCTTGGCGCGTTCGTGAACGGCTGCGGCCTGACGCTTCATCCAGGATTCAGGCATGGGGCGGGCATAACCGCCCACACCCTTGGCGATTTCACGTTCTTCGTCGGTTTCAAAAGGCACATCAACAAACTTTGCACCCAGCGATTCGACTTGCTCTTTGGTGGCAGGTCGCACATCCGAGGCTTCAATGACAGCGCCCAGACGCTTGGCCGTTGCAATGGCCTGCAAACCGGCAACACCCACGCCCAAAATAAGTACGCGGGCGGCTTTCACCGTGCCTGCGGCAGTCATCAGCATGGGCATGAAGCGCTGGTATTCGTTGGCACCCACCAGCACGGCCTTGTAGCCGGCGATGTTGGCTTGCGAAGACAGTACGTCCATGCTTTGTGCACGCGATGTACGCGGGGCGGCTTCCAATGCAAACGCCGTGAGGCCGGCGCCTGCCAGCGCAGACAAACCTTCTGCGTCAAACGGATTGAGCATGCCCACCAGCACTTGACCGCTGCGGTACATCCCCAATTCGGAGGCTTGTGGTGAACGCACCTTCAAGACAATATCTGAGCTTGATATGACTTCAGCGGCGCTGCCCACAATGTTGGCGCCCACGGCTGCGTAGGCTGCGTCCATAATGGAACTGGCAACACCTGCTCCAGATTGCACCAGCACTTCATGTTTCTGGGCGATCAGCTTTTTCACGGTTTCAGGCGTTGCCGCCACCCGTGTTTCTCCGGCTCTCGTTTCGGCCGGCAGTCCAATTTTCATCGGAAAATCCTCCTGGGACATAATAAAAAGGCGAAAAAAGCGCCTTCTTTTGATAGCCGAGGACTATACCACGGCGAAAAACGAATTTTTGTGTGCATTCCCTCGGTTTTCTCAGATTGCCCGGGTCACTCAGAAGCCAGGCGAGTTGTCGCAACACATGGAATATTAAGCAAGAATCAGCCCAGTCCGTTAAAATGGCGTTTTTCCTTATTGCGAGTGAGCCCATGTCCGGCCTGTGGAAACCCAGCGTCACTGTTGCCGCCATCGTTGAACACGAAGGCAAGTTTCTATTGGTTGAGGAACACACCACAGACGGCATTAAATTCAATCAGCCCGCCGGGCACCTGGATGCGGGCGAAAGCCCCATCAGCGGGGCAATTCGGGAAGCGCGTGAAGAATCCGCCTGGGAATTGGAACCTGTGGGCTTGCTGGGTGTTTACATGAGCCGCTATACCTCTTCGCGCACCGGCGAAGACGTGACTTACCTGCGGTTCGCATTTGCTTGCCGCGCCTTGAAGCACCATGCGCAACAAGCGCTGGACGAAGGCATTATCCGGGCGCTCTGGCTGACTTACGATGAAGCAAAAGCCTGCGAAGAACACCACCGCAGCCCCTTGGTCATGCGCTGCATTGAAGACTACATGGCGTGGAAACGCCGCGAGCGCCCCCTGACCCCGCTTGACCAGGTTTACACGCACCCCAGCGTGCTTTATGGCCCCATGCCGGCGGCCACCCCAAAAGGTATTTGATTCCCTTCATGAACAGCAGTGCAAAAAAACGGGTGGTGATCGGCTTGTCCGGCGGGGTGGATTCCTCGGTGGCCGCGTGGCTGCTAAAAGAGCAAGGGTTTGAAGTGGTGGGTCTTTTCATGAAAAACTGGGAAGACGACGACGACAGCGAGTACTGCTCCACCCGCCAAGACTGGCTGGACGCCGTGAGCGTGGCAGACGTACTGGGCATTGACATTGAAGCGGTGAATTTTTCCTCTGAATACAAAGACCGCGTGTTCTCCATTTTCCTGTCGGAGTACAGTGCGGGCCGCACGCCAAACCCTGACATTCTGTGCAACAGCGAAATCAAGTTCAAGGCCTTCCTCGACCACGCCATGAAACTGGGCGCCGACCACATTGCCACCGGTCACTACGCCGGGGTACGCGAACACGGCGGCAGTTTCGAATTGCTGAAAGCCAAAGACGCCAGCAAAGACCAATCGTATTTTCTGCACCGGTTAAACCAGGCGCAATTGTCCAAAACCCTGTTTCCGCTCAACGACATTGAAAAAACCGATGTACGTAAAATCGCAGAAAAGCTGGGCCTCTCAAACGCTCAGAAAAAAGACTCCACAGGCATCTGCTTTATTGGTGAACGCCCTTTCCGCGAATTCCTGAACCGCTACTTGCCCACCAAACCGGGCCCGATCTGCAACGACATGAATCAGGTGATTGGCGAACACGTCGGCCTGAGCTTCTACACCCTGGGGCAACGCAAGGGCATTGGCGTGGGCGGACAAAAGCAAAGCACCGGTGAGCCTTGGTATGTGGCAAAAAAAGACCTGCTGAACAACACGCTTTTTATTGTGCAGGGGCACGACCACCCTTGGCTGCACCATGCGCAACTGGAAGCTGAACAAGCCCACTTTATTTCAGGGCAAGCGCCCTGCTTTGAAGAACCCTTGAGCATTGCCGCCAAAACGCGCTACCGGCAGTCGGACGCGGCTTGTGTTTTAAAGGTCAGCGACGGGCAACATTTCAACCTGCGGTTTGAAGAGGCACAATTTGCCGTCACCCCCGGGCAATCTGCGGTGCTCTACGATGGCGAGGTGTGTTTGGGCGGCGGTGTTATTTCGCGTTAAGCCCGGCCCGCCTCAATTCTTGCAACTCCACCCTTAAAAGATTTCAGCCATGCAAGCGTTCTTCCTCTCTGGTACCGACACCGATATTGGCAAAACCGTTGTGGCGGCATGGATTGCGCTGCACTGGCAGGCAGATTACTGGAAACCCGTGCAAAGCGGACTCGATGGAGAAACCGATTCGCAACGGGTGCACCGGCTTTCGGGCTGCCACACCCACCCTGAAACCTACCGTTTGCAGGCGCCTTTGTCGCCGCACCAATCTGCCGCACGGGAAGGCCTGCGGCTGGAACTGGACAACTTCACACTGCCCTGCACCCGCAACAAACTGGTGGTTGAAGGCGCCGGGGGGCTGATGGTGCCGCTGGCAGAAAAGGTGTTGATCACAGACCTCATCACCCACCTGAACCTGCCGGTTATTCTGGTGGCCAGAAGTGGTCTGGGCACCATCAACCACACCGTGCTTTCTGCCAAAGCGCTAAAACAGAGCAACATACCCTGTCTGGGCGTGGTGATGGTGGGCGAACGCAACCCTGAGAACCTGGCTTCCATTGAACGCTACGCGGGTGTCCCGGTGTTGGCCGAACTGCCTTGGCTGGAAGAAGTGTCGATGGACACCTTGCAAGCGATTGCCCTGCCCATGAAACTGGCCCATGTGCTAAAACGCATGCCCACATTCGAGCCGCCTGAACTGCCCGCCCCCGACCCTGCAATGCGCCTGATTGAACGCGACCGTGCGCACTGCTGGCACCCGTTCACACAAGCGCAGACTGCGCATGCACCCCTGCCGATTGTGCGCGGCGAAGGCTCGTTTTTATTTGATGTGCACGGCAAGCGCTACTTGGATGCGGTTTCAAGTTGGTGGGTGAATTTGCACGGGCACGCCAACCCAGTGATGGCGCAGGCCATCAGCCACCAGGCCCACCAGCTTGAACAGGTGATGTTTGCCGGTATCACCCACCCGCCGGCCATCGAACTGGCAGAACGCTTGGTAAAACATGCGCCGGGCAATTTGAGCCATGTTTTTTATTCCGACAATGGCTCTACCGCCATCGAGGTGGCTTTAAAAATGGCCTGCCAATATTGGGTGAACCGCGAAGGTCAAAAAAACAGGAACCGTTTTTTAGCAATGCGCGGCGGCTACCACGGCGATACCTTCGGCGCGATGTCCACGGGGCGTTCCTCGGATTTTTACGGCCCCTTTGAAAACTGGTTGTTCAAAACAGATTTTTTACCGACACCGGAACATTGGAACCAGCAAAGCGAAAGCGATGTGGCCGCAGCAGAAGCGCAAAGTCTGCATTGCCTGGACCAGCACTTGAACAAACACGCTAGCCAGACCGTGGCGTTCATTATGGAACCCTTGGTGCAAGGTGCCTCGGGCATGCGCATGATGCGCGCCAGCTTTGTGGCGCAACTGGTGCGGCGCTTGAAAGCGGCCAACATTCCGGTGATTTTCGATGAAGTAATGACGGGTTTTGGCCGCACCGGGCGTTTTTTCGCTGCCGACCATGTGCTTTTGGCCAACGAAAAAAACCTGAAAGACGAGGCACTTGCGCCAGACATTCTCTGCGTCTCCAAAGGGCTGACCGGCGGCTTCATGCCGATGGGTGCCACCTTGGCCGCTCCTCATATTTATGAAGCTTTTTTATCTGACGATGTGAACAAGGCCTTGCTGCATGGCCATTCCTACACCGCCAACCCCTTGGGTTGCGCTGCGGCGCTGGCTAACCTGCGCTTACTGGAACGTGAGCATGTGTGGAATGAAATACGTTCTCAGGCAACAACGCACGGCATGGAACTGGAAAAACTGGCGGGGCACCCTGCCGTTGAAAAAACCCGGCAGTTCGGCACCATTGCGGCGTTTGACGTGAAGGCTGGAAAGTTGGGCGGTTACGGTTCGCAACTCAGCCAATGGCTGCGGGAATCGCTGATGCAACGAGGCATTCTGATGCGCCCACTGGGCAATACCCTCTACTTCATTGCACCCTACTGCACGCATTCACACGACTTAAGCGTGGCGTATGCAGAGGTGACGCAGGTGTTGGACAGCTGGGTGGCCAAGGGCGGGGTTGGAAATGCGGGGGCGGAATTATTCTAAGGTGGCGGGGTGTCGCCTGTCCGGAACTCCTTGCCAGCGGGACGGATAACTCGCTGTGTGGCGGGGTGTCGCCCGCCCGGAATTCCTTGCCAGCGGGACGGATAACTCGCTGTGTTGCGGGGTGTCGCCTGCCCGGAATTCCTTGCCAGCGGGACGGATAACTCGCTGTTTCCAAACTCCGCTCTGACAAGCTTGACGGAAAACCCAATGGGGTCTTTCCGTCGCCGCTGAAGCGGCGGCGCTTGTTGCGAGGTCGTTTGGGCGAGTTTCCTGACTGTCCCGCTGGCAAGGAGTTCCGGGCAGGCGACACGGTGAGATGGGTTAATGGGAAACACTGTGCGTTGTGGTCGTTTGGGCGCGGGCGTGGCGTT
>JBEIKS010000130.1:0-6861 GCA_040379625.1 Burkholderiaceae bacterium | reverse complement strand
TCTTCTTCCGGAAACCAACCCAACAAGGTTTTCAAGGGCGACACCCGCGCCAGGCAACCCAGCACAGCATTGTTCAAAACAGACAAACGCCCGACCACCTGCAAACCTTGAGGAATCCAGGCAATGCGCGAGCGCACTGAACGTATTTTTGACTGACTCTCAACCCAAGGCTCATGCCCGAAAATATGAACATGCCCGGAAGATGGCGGCATCATCAAACCCATCAGTTTGAGCAAACTGCTTTTACCCGCACCGTTAGGCCCTAAAATAACAACCCGCTGCCCTTGGGGAATGGACAGCGACACATCGCTCACAATGATGTTGTCTCTCGCCATCCAGAGGGCGCGGGAGACAGCAACAGGAATGGATGGGTCGATTTCTTGGGGATTCATGTGCAACGCCAGAGGGATTAGTGCAAGGATAAGCGAACACGACGGCTGATGCCATCAAAAGTCCACACCAAGCCCACAATCAGAATCAGCAGGGTGGCCAGACGCCCCCATTGAAACAAAGACAAAGACTCTGTAAGCAACAAACCCAGACCACCCGCCCCCACCAAACCCAGCACCGTGGAATCGCGGATGTTGAACTCCCAAACATACAAAATATTGGACACCCAAGCCGGCAGCAAGTTGGGCACAATGCCCCAAGCCACCGTCTGCAGACGGCTCGCCCCTACAGAGCGAATCGCATAAGCTGGCCCCAGATCAATGGTTTCTATGGTTTCAGCCAGCAATTTGCCCAAGGTTCCGAAAGAATGCAGCGCAATGGCCAAAATACCAGCCATGGGCCCCAGCCCCACAATACCCACCAAAAACAGACCAAACACCAAGGTGTGTATTGAGCGGCAAACATTGAGCAGACCTTGCGCGAACTTTCTCAGGGGGCCGAAAGTAGGCAAATTTTGTGCCGCCAACACACCAAAGGGCATGGCAAACAGCGCCGCCAAAGCCGTACCCACGGTGGCAATTGAAAGCGTCACGATGGCGGCACGCCCCACCCCCATCAGGAAATTGATTTCTTCCTTTTGCGGGTCTTCGGTTCGCAGCAAAGTCCCATCGTCACTGCGAAACTCCACCACAGGGCGTTGAACAAGCGCATCAAGGAAGCTGGGGTGACTGAGCTCATTGAATGTGCGCGTCAGGTTTTTCAACGGTTGCTTGCCAAACGACATGCCTCCGTCTGCCGACAGGAGGCGCACCGCCAAAAACACAGTCACGCCATAGGCAAGAAGAATAAACCACCAACGGGCCCGGATCAGCGACATGTCAGCGAGGCGTCAATTTGCCGGTTGCCAGACCTGCATCACGAATCGGCTTGTAATAGGAATTGTCCTTTTTTACGAAACCAGTGTAGTTTTTGGGCAGCAACTCCGGATTTTTCTTCAATTCAGCCTCAATACCCACCAAGGCCTCCTGAATTTTTTCAACAGTCGCTTTGTCTTTCATCAAATCGGCGCTGACGGCGAAAGCGTCATTGGGCAACGGATCTGACGTCCAGATAATGCGACTGTCAGAGGCCTTGATCAAGCCCTGCTCTATCATGGCATCGCGGTTGCGGTTGTAGTCTGCACCAGCGTCCAGTTCACCACGGGCCACCTGTGTCTCAATGGCCTGGTGTTTCGTGTAGGTTACCCGGGAAAAGAAAGTGTCCGGGTTCAACCCCTTTTTTTGCAACATGTAAAACGGAATCAGGTAACCGGAGGTGGAACCCTTGTCGCCGAAGGCAAATGTTTTGCCTTTCAGGTCGTCCACAGACTTCGCGGTTGATTCCGGCCCCACCACAATGTGTGCAAAATATTCCGGTTTACCGTTGTATAAAATGGTGGCAATGGCTTGTGCACCGCTTTCATTGTTGGCCAGCACATAACCCCACGGACCCAACAAACCCAGATCGGTTTCACCGTTGGCCAGCGACTTTGCCAGACCTTCCCACGTATCCACTGTACGCAATTGCACTGGGCGCCCCAGCTTTGCTGACAAATAATTGGCCAAAGGGGTGTAGGTTGCATCGTTCTTGTTTTTGTCCGGCTGGAACATGCCGACACCGAACTTCAAAGGCTCTTTTGACTGGGCCTGAACAGCAGGCGCCGCAAAAGAAAACGTGGCTCCAATTAATATTGTCAGGGCAGAGGTAACAGACAAAGAAAGCCATTGGCGGCGGCTCTCAGACCCTAAAAACTTCTTCATAGCAAACTCCTCAAACAGGTTAACCAAGTTTAACGCAAACTGAACCACTTGGTTTTCAGCAAAACCATTTCGGTTTCAACGGCTTTTGGAGGCGCGGTATAAATCGGCGAGGTCTTGCGGGTGAGCCCCCCGAAAATACAACCAGCGCAGTCGCCACATAAGAAATATCGTGCGCCAAACGCCGTTGGCATCCCAGCGCCTGCCAGAGGTTCTGACTTTAAGCGCAGCGCAATGGGGCGTTGCAATCCGCTTTAATCGACGGCAAATCTCGACATCCTCCATCAAGGCCTGTTGCGGAAAACCGCCCACACGCTTGAAGAGCTCCGTGGACATGAACAAGGCCTGATCGCCGGTGGCAATGCCAGAGAGCCTGGAACGCCAGTTCATCATGAAAGCCACCATGCGCAGCAAGGGGCTGCGACCGGTGATTTCAACATTAAAGCGCCCCCACAAGGGGGCTTCGCAATCAGGCTGGTCCGCCAGTAGTTTTTGCAAATAGGGCAAGGCGGCATCAGGCAGTTCGGTGTCGGCATGAAGAAACAGCAGGTAGCCCCCCCGGGCCATATTCGCGCCTGCATTCATTTGTAGGGCCCGCCCCGAAGCCGAGCTCTCAACGCGATCGGCCAATCCGCGGGCAAGGCTCACGCTGCTGTCCGTGCTGCCACCGTCCATGACAATCACTTCAGCCTGGCTTGAACGCCAAACCTGCAAACGCGCCAAAACAGCCGGCAGCGCTTGCGCCTCGTTGTAAACGGGAACCACGATGGAAAGCCAGGGCCTTGTGTGAAGCGGTTTCAAAGGAATGAGTTATCTGAAAAACAGGGTGGCCAGACCCAAAAAGATAAAAAAACCAAGGCTGTCTGTGGAAAATGTCAGTAACACGGAAGAACCCATGGCAGGGTCCCTCCCCATTTTTTGCAGAACAAAGGGCACCGCCATGCCAATCACGGCGCCAATCAGCAAGTTCAGCATCATCGCCATCATCATCAGAACACCCAGCGTCACGCCCTGGGGAGAGTCGTAGTACAACAACCAGGAAATGGTGCCTGCAATGCTGCCCCACACCAAACCGTTCATGCCTGCAATGCCAAGTTCTTTATACAGAAGGCGTTGTGCATTGGCTGCATTGACCTGCCCCAAGGCAATGGAGCGAATCATCAGCGTCATGGTTTGATTGCCGGAATTGCCCGCAATGCCCGCAACAATAGGCATTAACGTGGCCAACGCCACCACTTTCTCAATGGTGTTTTCAAAACTGCCGATCACACGGCTAGCAAAAAATGCAGTGAACAAATTGACCGCCAGCCACAACCACCGGTTTTTTGCAGATTCCCACACCGAGGCAAACAAATCCTCTTCTTCCCGAAGACCCGCTTGCGACAGCAATTCGGACTCACCCTCTTCACGAATGACGTCCAGAACCTCATTAACAGTCAGCCGGCCCACCAGTTTGCCCGCCGGGTCGGTCACAGGGGCACTCACCAGATCGTAGCGTTCAAACGCCTGAGCGGCCTCGGAGACGTCGTCCAGCGGAGACAATGTCAGCATTTCATTGCTCATCACGTCGGCGACCATCACTTCAGGTTCATTGATGAGCAAACGGTCCAGCGGCAAAGCGCCTTTCAGATGGTCATGCCTGTCCACCACAAACACCTGGTCGGTGTGGTCGGGCAATTCATCGAAACGCCTGAGGTAGCGCAGCACCACTTCCAGCGACACATCGTCGCGGATGGTCACCATTTCAAAGTCCATGCGGGCGCCCACGGAGTCTTCCGGATAGGACATGGCAGCGCGCAATTGCTCGCGCTCTTCCAGCGACAACCCCGAAGCCAGTTCCTCAACCACTTCACGGGGCAAATCCTGGGCCAACTCAGCCAGCTCATTGGTGTCCAGATTCTCTGCGGCGGCAAAGAGCTCCTGGTTGTCCATGGTGCGGATCAGGCTTTCACGAACCGAATCCGACAACTCCAGAAGAATTTCACCCTCGCGCTCGGAACGCACCAGATCCCAGACGATCAAGCGATCATCCAGCGGCAAGGACTCAAGAATGTAAGCGGTGTCTGCCGGGTGCAGTTTTGCAACCCGGTTGCGCAAGGCGTTCAGATGCTGCCGATGCACCAAGTCTTCAATCAAGGCCTGTCTTTGGCGGGTGGACGAGGTGTTTTGCTTGTGCACCACGCTTTCAACCACTCTGGAGCGCTGCAGCAGTGTCTGAACCTCTTCCAAAGCCCGATGGGCGTCATCAAGATCGCGGGACGGCGTTGCCGTCAGCGTATCTAAATTACCTTCAGGTTTGAGTTCGAATGACACAGAAAATCCTCTTTACATCAATACACACTGACACTTGAATGCAACCGGCTCTAAGCCAACGGGACCGACATTATCATGAACAGGCACAAGCGTCAGCGCTGTGGGTCAAATCTGGTCAAAACACTCGCGTCGCTGTTGAAAATACTGGCCACAGGTACCCAACCGCGCAAACTGTTGATCACCCAACAGGCCTGTGCATTCACCAAATCTTCAAGAAACAAATCACGGGGCACCAAGGCACCTTCAGACAGCAACTTATCCCTGAAAACACCACTCAAGAAGTTTGCATTGTCGTGGGGCGTAAAAAGGGTATCTCCAATTTGAACCACCAGATTGCCCCTCAGGGTTTCTGTCAGACGTCCTTGCCCATCAAACAACAAGGTATCACCCGCAGTGCCCAGCGCACTGGCATGTTGATCATTATGCTTGCGCCAGGTTGTCTTGTGCCGGGTAAACGCCTCATCCCCCGAAAAAGCTTGCGCCGCCAGCACCAGATTCAGCGGAGAAGGTAAATCCGTCCAGGGATGAACTTCAACCTCAAAATTACCCTGTGCATCCAGCAACCAACGTCCGCGAAAAATACCCGATACATATTGCCGGCTGATGTCGGACAATTGACGGGCAAGCAGGTCTGCGGAAAATACAAATCCGAAACGCGTGGCTGCCGACTTCATTTTTTGCAAATGCAACTCACCGTGCTGCCATTGACCAGCTTCCAGTCGAACCGTCTGCAACAAGCGGAAAGCCTCGGAAGACCGATGGGCGAGTCGAGACTTAAGCTGCCATTCAGCCCATTCCGCCGCCGCGTCGGAGTACCAGGTAATGCCGCTACCAACGCCATACAAAAGCTGTTTTTCACGTCTGTTAAACACCGCAGTGCGAATGGCGACATTGAACAAGGCATGCCCCCCCGGGGCCAGCATACCCACGGCGCCGCAATACAAACCGCGCGGGCTGCCCTCCAATTCAGAGAGATGACGCATGCTTTCAGCTTTCGGTGCCCCCGTCACGCTGCCGCAGGGAAACAAGGCGGCAAAAACATCTGTCAGGCTCGTGCCCTCGCGCGTTCGCGCCTGTATGCAGGAGCTCATTTGAACCACTGTCGGATGCACATGAACATCGAACAGGGACTGTGTCTGTACAGCCCCTGGCTTGGCTACCCTCGACAAATCATTGCGCAGCAAATCAACAATCATCACATTTTCTGCACGGTCTTTTTCACTGTCCAGCAACGCCTGCCTGTCCGCCTGCTGACAACCTGAAGGCACGGCAGTGCCCTTCATGGGGCGGGTGGTCAAAACGCCCTGTTTCCATTCAAAAAACAATTCGGGTGAAACGCTGGCGACTGCCCAGTCCTCGGTTTCCAGAAAAAAAGAGTAAGCCTGCGGTTGCAAGCGGTGCATGCGCTCAAACAGGGCCTCGGCCTGACCCTGCGCGCTGGCCTGCAAGCGGGTGGTCAAATTCAATTGATAATAACGCCCCTCGGCGATGGAAGAACGAACCGCTGCCATGCGTTCAAAAACAGCGCCTTCAGAGAGCTCATTGAGCCAAGGCTGTGAAAAAGTGAAGGATTCATTTTTTAAATCCGCCTGACCGGTCTGCCCTACCTGCCCGTGGGTAACAGGCAAATCATCAAATATAAAAAACAAGGCCAAGGGTACGGCAGACGCAGCCACCGACTCATGCACTTTCAGCGCAGCATCAAACGCAGGCGCTGCGTCATAGGCGACCCAGCCGAATACAAATTTCCCATCCAGCGACGCTTGCCAAGCCCGCCCTAAAACATCACTCACATGAGCGAGTTCGTTTGCCACCAAAACCGTTGTCGCATTCAATAGAGACCCGGTTGGATGGGTTTCTTGCATCCGGCATTCCGCACCAATCATCCATTTCACTTGGGTTTTAGATGCATTGAAAACCTGACGCTGGTCCGGCTGATCTGTAACAACTGGCAAACCGTAGAACTCCCTTTGAAGCATGAAACACCTGAAAAGCGCCAAACCGGCCATCGCTTCAAGAAACGCGATATGGAACAAAACAAGTTTAAAAGCGACTCATTCAAAACATCCCTCAATTGTGCATTAGTTTCCGTTAGGCAAGCATGACTGCTGTAAAACAAGAGCAAACCATTCCGCGTCCACTCAACAATGCAGCGAGCATTGAAAAACCGGTTTCATCAGAATCGGGCCCAAAATCAAAAAATAGCTCAGCCATTTACATCATGGCACTGTTTTTCATCACACTCTTCGGCCCCTACCTGCTGGCTTGGGTCTCGCCGCATCAAAACTACCTGCTGGCCCGCGTTTTTGCCTACTGCGTACTGGGTTTTGCTGTTTTCGTCACCCTGATCTACACCCTCAGA
>JBEIKS010000129.1:0-6988 GCA_040379625.1 Burkholderiaceae bacterium | reverse complement strand
CCGCCGCAACCTGTTCCCATAATGACACCGAATACGCACTCATAACCACGGCCCGCACCCAAAATGGACTCCGCCAATGCAAAGCAATTCGCATCATTTTCAATGCGGATCGGTTGTTTCAAGGCGGCTTCCAGCGCTTCCTTCAAGGGGTAGCCATTCAGGCAAACGGTGTTGGAGTTTTTTAGCAGTCCGGTTTTTTTAGCAAGCGCCCCCGGTGACCCAACACCGATGGCTGCATGTTCAATGCCCTTGCTTTTCTTTAACTCATGAATCAGACCTGCAATTCTCGAAACGATGTGTTGAGCGCCTTGCCAGGCTTCGGTGGGTATTCTGAGCCTTGCTGTGACCTTGAGCTGTTCGTCCAGCACCACACCCTCAATTTTTGTTCCGCCCAGATCAATGCCGATTTTCAAATGACCCCCTTGAAATTCTTGAAACACGCCCAATCTCTGAACGTGGGATTTTATTTGTACCAACATAACAGGAGTTTTACCATGGGCGCGCCCAAAGAAACGCTAGGCTTTCAGGCCGAAGTCAAACAACTGCTCAATCTGATGATTCATTCCTTGTATTCCAACAAGGAAATTTTTCTGAGAGAACTCGTCTCCAACGCCTCTGACGCTTGCGACAAGCTTCGGTTTGAAGCCATTAACAACGACAGCCTGTACGACGGCGATTCTGAACTGCGCATTCGCGTCGACTACGACAAGGATGCAAATACCATCACCATCTCAGACAACGGCATTGGCCTGTCTCGCGAAGAAGCCATCGACCACTTGGGTACCATCGCCAAATCCGGTACCAAAGAATTCTTCAGTAAATTGTCTGGTGACCAGCAACGCGATGCCGCCTTGATCGGTCAATTCGGCGTTGGCTTTTACTCTGCCTTCATCGTGGCCGACAAAGTGACGGTTGAGTCTCGCCGCGCTGGTTTGTCTTATGACCAAGGCGTGCGTTGGGAGTCTGATGGCAGCGGTGAGTTTTCAATTGAACAAATTGAACTGAACAAACGCGGCACCAGTGTCATTTTGCATTTGCGCGAAGGTGAAGAAGAGTTGCTCAACAGCTGGAAGTTGCGTGGCATCATCACCAAGTACTCCGACCATATTTCCTTGCCCATTGAAATGGCCAAGGAAGACTGGGACAAAGACGCCAATGAAATGAAGCGCACGGGTGAATGGGAAGCGGTCAACAAAGCCAGTGCACTCTGGACCCGTTCAAAAAGCGACATTACAGAAGAGCAGTACAACGAGTTTTATAAAACGCTGAGCTACGATTTCGAGAACCCCTTGGCCTACACCCACAACCGCGTGGAAGGTCGCAGCGAATACACGCAGTTGCTCTACATTCCTGCGCGCGCCCCGTTTGACATGTGGGACAGAAACCAACGCAAGGGTCTGAAGCTTTACGTCAAGCGCGTTTTCATCATGGAAGACGCCGAGCAGTTGATGCCGGGT
Organism: Burkholderiaceae bacterium; assembly: GCA_040379625.1. GTDB lineage: Bacteria > Pseudomonadota > Gammaproteobacteria > Burkholderiales > Burkholderiaceae_B > SXZD01. The sequence continues at coordinate 5,531 of JBEIKS010000129.1, read as the reverse complement.
TACTTGCGGTTTGTAAAAGGCGTGATTGATTCAGCTGATCTTCCTTTGAATGTGTCGCGTGAAATTTTGCAGGAAAGCCGTGATGTGAAAGCCATCCGGGAAGGTTCTACAAAAAAGATCCTCTCCATGCTGGAAGATCTGGCGACAAACCATGTGGAAAAATACCAAAAGTTCTGGTCAGAGTTCGGTCAGGTGCTCAAAGAAGGTTTGGGCGAAGACAGCAACAACAAAGAGCGCATTGCCAAGTTGTGCCGCTTTGCCTCAACCCAGGGTGATTCTGACGCGCAGGTGGTTTCACTGGCCGAGTACGTGGGTCGCATGAAAGAAGGTCAAGACAAAATTTATTATGTGACTGGCGATACCTACCAAGCTGCCAAGTTCAGCCCCCACCTTGAAGTTTTCAAGAAAAAGGGCGTTGAGGTGTTGGTGCTCACCGACCGTGTTGATGAATGGATGTTGTCTTTCCTCACAGAGTTTGATGGCAAAACACTGCAATCTGTCGCCAAAGGCGGGCTGGATTTGGGTTCTCTGGAAGATGAAGCTGAAAAAGAAACCAAAACCAAGGTTGAAGGTGAGTTCAAGGATGTACTGGCCCGAATCCAGGAAAGCCTGAAAGACCGCATCAAGGAGGCGCGAGTTACCTTGCGTTTGACCGACAGCCCGGCTTGTCTGGTTTATGACGAAAACGAAATGAGTGGTCATCTGCAGCGCATGCTTAAACAGGCGGGCCAAGCCGCACCTGAAAGCAAACCTGTGCTTGAATTGAACCCCGAGCATCCGCTGATTCAAAGGCTGAAAATTGAAACAGACAGCTTTGATGCGTGGGTGAATGTGTTGTTTGATCAGGCGCTGCTGGCTGAAGGCGGTCAATTAACCGATCCGGCGGGTTTTGTACGACGCTTGAATATGTTGCTGCTGACCATCAAGGCCTAAACAGCAGTTTTTAAGCCTGACGAAAAAATCGCACCATTGCCCAAACAGCAGTGGTGCGATTTTTTTTAATGCCGCTTCGTGTTGCCGCAAATTTAGCGACCGATAATCTGACCGTCTACCACCTTCACATCGTCACCGACTCTCCAACTTGGCGCCCGGTCGAAGTTGAATTGCTGTGTGGTGCCATCAAGGTAGCGAACTTGCACTTTGTAGCTGACAACTGCCTTTGAGCGTTTTTCCACTTCGTTGCCTGCGTAGGCGCCGCCGATGGCACCCGCCACGGTTGCCACTTTCTGACCGCTTCCATTACCTACCTGTTTGCCCAACAACGCACCCGCCAAGCCGCCTGCAATGGCACCCAAACCGCTGCCTTCGCCTTTTTGCTCGATGGCTGTGACATCAGAAATTTCACCGCAGTTTCTGCAAACCTCAGGTGGTGCAGCGGCAACCACTGGAGCCGCTTTTGGTGTGGCTGCTGCCACTTTAGGTGCGGCAGGCGCTGCTTTGCGAACCGGTGCTGCAGGCTGAGCCGCTTCAGGCTTTGTTTCTGCAATGACTGCAGCAGGTGCCTCGACCAAGGCCGGTGTTTCTGGCTTTGCGCCGCTGGGGCTGATCAGCCCTGTGAGCGAGGCAATGGCTACGCCGCTGGCGATAACCACTGCACCTGCGGCTGTAAGAACCAAAGGATGGGTTTTTGAAGTATTGGCGTTTTCCATGTTCGTTCTTTCGTCATTCAATTGTAAGTCTATGAGAGTGTTAACGATCATTAACTTTGCAAGTTGACAGTCAAAAGAACTATTTTGAAAGTTGGCGCATACCTCTTTCCAAGCCTTCAATGGTCAGTGGATACATGCGGTTTTCCATGATTTTTTTAATGATATCAACGGATTGTCTGTATTCCCAAAGGTGCTCGGGTTCTGGGTTAAGCCACGCGGCCCGCGGGAAATGGTCAAGAAAGCGCCTCATCCACACGGCGCCGGCTTCAGGGTTGTTGTATTCAACAGAACCACCGGGTTGCAGCACTTCATAGGGGCTCATGGTGGCATCGCCTACAAAAATCAGGCGATAGTCGCTGTTGTACTTGCGCAGAATGTCCCAAGTGGCGAAGCGTTCTGTGTGTCTTCGGTTATTGTTCTTCCATAAAAAGTCGTAGACGCAGTTATGGAAATAATAAAACTCAAGGTGTTTGAACTCGGTTTTTGTGGCGGAAAACAGTTCTTCACACCGCTTGATGTGGTCGTCCATTGATCCGCCGACATCCATCAACATCAGCACTTTAACCGCGTTGTGGCGTTCAGCACGAAGTTTCAAATCCAGCCATCCGGCATTCCTGGCGGTGGAGGCAATGGTGTTGTCGAGGTCCAGTTCTTCTTGTGCCCCTTCGCGGGCGAAACGGCGCAGACGCCTGAGTGCGACCTTGATATTGCGCGTACCCAATTCGAGTTGGTCGTCGTAGTCTTTGAACTGGCGTTGATCCCAGACTTTAACCGCGCGCCGGTGGTTACTTTTTTCCTGGCCGATACGCACGCCTTCGGGGTTGAAGCCATTGTTACCGAAGGGAGAGGTGCCGCCTGAGCCTATCCACTTGCTGCCGCCTTCGTGGCGTTCTTTCTGTTCACCCAGCAGTTCTTTGAGTCGCTCCATGAGCTTGTCCAAACCGCCCATGGCCTCAATGGCAGCCATTTCTTCCGGAGTGAATTGTCTGTCGAAACGCTTTTCCAGCCATTCTTTTGGAATGTCCTTGAACAAGTCACCCAAGCTTTCCAAGCCCTTGAAAAACTCGCCAAAGACCCGGTCAAAACGATCGAAGTAGCGTTCATCTTTGACCAGTGTCAGTTTGGCCAGCAAGTAGAGATCGTCCAGTGTCGGGTTGATGACTTCCTGGCGAAGACCTTCCATCAGCATCAAATACTCTTTGATGGAGACGGGGACTTTGGCGTCCTTGAGACGGAAAAAAAAGTCGATCAGCATGAGGAAACCTCAACGCCCTTGCTTGGCCATGAATATCAGCCGCTCAAACAGGTGAACGTCTTGCTCGTTTTTCAGCAATGCCCCGTGCAATGGCGGTACCACCAGTTTGTGATCTGGTGAGCGCAGTGCCTCGGCTGGAATGTCTTCTGCCAGCAGCAATTTCAACCAGTCGATCAACTCAGACGTGGTGGGTTTCTTTTTCAGGCCCGGTAAGCCGCGGATATCAAAGAAACAGTCTAGCGCGGCTTTCAGCAATTCTTTTTTCAGCCCCGGATAGTGAACATCGACGATTTTTTGCATCGTGTTTTTGTCCGGGAACTGTATGTAATGGAAAAAGCAGCGACGCAAAAATGCATCCGGCAGTTCTTTTTCGTTGTTCGAGGTAATAAACACGATGGGCCTGTGCTTGGCCTTGATCAATTCACGGGTTTCGTAGACATAAAATTCCATGCGATCGAGTTCCCGCAACAAATCATTGGGGAATTCGATGTCTGCCTTGTCGATTTCGTCGATAAGCAGCACCAAGGGTTCGTCTGCTGTGAAGGCCTGCCACAATACACCTTGGATAATGTAGTTGCGAATGTCCTTGACCCGCTCGTCGCCCAATTGAGAGTCGCGCAAGCGGCTCACTGCATCGTATTCGTAGAGGCCCTGCTGTGCTTTTGTGGTGGACTTGACATGCCACTGCAGAAGTTTGAGTCCGAGCGCACTGGACACTTCCTCTGCCAGCAAGGTTTTTCCTGTGCCGGGTTCGCCTTTGATGAGCAAGGGTCGCTGCAAGGTGATGGCGGCATTGACAGCCAACTTCAGGTCGTCGGTTGCTACGTATTGCTCACTGCCTTCAAAACGCTTCATGCTGGGTCTCTTTGTAATAAATATTTGTCAAATGATAGTACATTCTGCCCGTTTACTCTTTATCTGCAGCAAAAACGCCGTCAGTATTGGACGGATGCTGTCTGAGGCGTTAAAATCTCGCCCATCATAGAGCGACTTGCGGGCTGAAGTCGCCATCCATTTCCCAAACTTAAAAACGAGAGCACTCCATGAAAAGGTTGGTACTCACATTAGGCGTTGTACTGGGCTTGACCAGCACCGGCGCATTTGCCGCTGAAGGCGATGCAAAAGCGGCTGAAGGCAAGAACTCCATGTGCATCGGTTGCCACGGTATTCCAGGCTACAAAGCCAGTTTCCCTGTCGTCTACAGCGTACCCATGATTTCCGGTCAAAACGCAAAGTATGTGGAAAATGCACTGCAGGCCTACAAAAAAGGCGAGCGCAGTCATCCCACAATGCGTGCCATTGCGCTCACACTGAGCGACCAAGACATGGCCGATCTGGCTGCCTATTACGCCAACAACAAGTGAGGCCAACAACATGCTGAAGTTTTCCAAAACCACCTTCGCCACATTGGCACTTGCCGCTTGTGCGTCATTTTCTGCCCACGCTGCCGATGCAGCCGCGGGCAAGGCAAAAGCCGAACAAGCCTGTGCTGCTTGCCACGCCAAGGAAGGCAACTGGTCTGCGCCCATCGACCCCAGCTATCCCAAGCTGGCTGGCCAACACAAAGACTACATTGTTCAGGCCTTGGTGCAGTACAAAGACGGCCGTCGTAAAAACGGAATCATGGCAGCTCAGGCAGCCAACCTTAGCAACGACGACATGAGCAACCTTGCCGCCTTCTTGGCTGCACAGCCAACTGAGCTGTCTACCAAAAAATAAGTTTTTTTGTTTGTGCCGTTTTTCTGACAAGCCGGTTCGCTTAAATGCCAACCGGCTTTTTCATGCGCTGTTTTCTCAGGTATTTTCAAGCAGGCACTGAATATACCGGTCGCTGTTGAAGGGCAGGCCGTTGCGTTGCTGTTGCCAAATTTGTTCTCCCAGGCATTCAAATACCCGGTGGGCGGCTGCGTGTTGGTCATCAAGACGTTTGCACAGCGTCTGAAACGCCGCGCGAATGCCGGGTGGTTGGTCGATGCTCACCTGTTCGCTGACAGTCAGGTGCATTGACAGATGCAAAAACGGATTAATGTGTCCGTCTTCCGGCGAGTAATCCGCGGCCAATGCTTTTTCCTTGTTGCCCAACAAGGCATGAAACTCTGGATGTTCTGCAATCCATTGACTGGCGATGGTTTCTGCAGGCGTTTGAACTTTTTTCTCTTGATGCTTTTGCCACGCGTCTATAAAAAAAAGACGTGCCTGATCTCTGCTCGGGTTAAATATCATTTTAGTTGGCTGTTTTTGATTTCAGAAACAAATAAATGAAGCGGACAAACGGTGGTTCAGTGCTCCGGGGGCACCTTGAGCCACGTCCGGGCTTCGTATCCATGCGGCCTGACCCAAGCCACCTATCATGGGCGTGTTGGGCCACAGGGTTCGTATTTTGTGCCATTCCGGGTCATCTGTGTGGCACAAGGGGCTGCGTTCAAACCCGCCCATCAGTGCAATCAACTTGCGTGTCGAACTTTTGAAGGCCGGTGTGAGTTGCTCACCCCAGGTGGAAATTTCCTGCTCCGCAATTCGGGCGGTTCTTGCAGCCAGACAGACTTCTTCGCCAATGTTGAGCCTGCCAGCCAGACTCATGGAACCATCGCTGTGAATTTCGACAACGGGCAGCCAGTCTATGAGGT
>JBEIKS010000128.1:0-7005 GCA_040379625.1 Burkholderiaceae bacterium | reverse complement strand
TGCAGTGGGCTTACTCAACGAACAAGGGCAAGAAATAGACCTCTGCCTAAAAGGGGTCGACACAGCAAACAGCGCGAAAACAGTGGTTTTGAACCTGACCGAACCACAACAGTCGTTTGTTTTTGAGAAGGTGGCCACACAACCCACGCCATCCCTGCTAAGAGGGTTCTCTGCACCGGTCATCGTAAAATCGACGCTGACAGCCAAAGATGACGCCTTTCTGCTCAGACATGACAACGACGGCTTCAACCGATGGGAGGCCTCACAGCGGCTCTACACGCGCTGTATTTTAACAATTGCGTCAAACCCAGAACTGGCCAACACAAAACTGGACGAAACGCTGGTCAGTGCCGTTGAGGAGGTGTTGAAGCAGCAGACCTTGTCCCCAGGCTACAAAGCACTGTTACTGACGCTGCCCTCCGAGGCCACGCTGGCTGAAAGCACCGAGGGCTGCGTTGATCCCTTGGCCATCCACCATGCGAAAAATGCCGTCAGGCAAAAACTCGCTGTTCAGTTCAAGGACTTGGTACAGCAGTTGGCAGAAGCCAATACCTGTAGCGGCCCCTATCAGGCCACGCAAAGCGAAATAGGCAAGCGCAGTTTGCGCAACCTGATGCTCAGTTGGCTGTGCGATTGCGGTGATTTCCGTGAGGCCAGCGCCCAATTCGAATCTGCCAACAACATGACAGACCGGTTCGCCAGCCTCGGCGCCTTGGTTCACAGCAATGCGCCCGGGCACAAACAGCAACTGCACACTTTTGAACAAGCGTGGAAAACAGAGGCGCTGGTGATGGACAAATGGTTCATGACCCAAGCGATGAGACCCTCCACGGCAGAAGCCCCCACTTTGGCAGATGTAAAAGAATTGATGAACCATCCGGGGTTCTCAATGCGCAACCCCAACAAGGTGCGCTCCTTGATCAGTGCCTTCTGCCACAACAACCCCAGCGGCTTCCATGCAGAAGATGCCTCAGGCTATGAGTTCTGGGCAGACCAGGTACTGCAACTCAATGTCATCAACCCGCAGGTGGCCTCGCGTCTGGCTCGCGCCATGGACCGTTGGAGTCGATTCGGAATGGTCAGACAACAGCAAATGCTGGCGGCACTGAATCGTGTCGCCTCCCATACAGATTTGTCACCCGACGTCAGGGAAGTGGTGGACAAAGCCCTGTCTTCAGGCACGATTTAACAGTAAGGAATCCATGAAAACACTTCAGACTACACTTGCAGATGCACAAAAAAACGGCTTGGACAGCGCTTTAACGGAATTGATTCTGGCGCTGTCGGAAACTTGCAAAGCCATCTCGGCCAAGGTGGCGCGCGGCGCGATGGCTGGGGTTTTGGGTGCAGCCGGCACTGAAAATGTGCAAGGCGAAGACCAAAAAAAACTAGACGTGATTACCAACGACATGCTGCTTGAAGACCTCGCCAAAACCGGCGTGGTGGCTGCAATGGCGTCGGAAGAACTCGATGAAATCAGTCCGGTTCCCGGAGCCGGCCTTGCTCCCTATCTGGTGTTGTTTGATCCTTTGGACGGCTCGAGCAACATTGATGTCAATGTTTCCATCGGTACTATTTTTTCTGTGCTGCGGCGTCCGGAAGGTGAATTGTGCGAAGCCAGTTTTCTGCAAGCGGGTACCTCGCAGGTGGCAGCCGGTTATGTGGTTTATGGTCCGCAAACCCAATTGGTCATGACCACGGGCAGTGGTGTGCACGGCTTCACCCTTGACCCGGACACAGGGGTCTTCGTGCTGACCAACCCGAACATGAAAATTTCCAGTCAAACCAAGGAATTTGCCATCAACATGTCGAATCGACGCCATTGGTATTCACCCGTACAGCGTTACATCGAAGAATTGCTGGAGGGCAAAACCGGCAAGCGCGGCAAAGACTTCAACATGCGCTGGATTGCTTCCATGGTGGCCGACGTTCACCGAATTTTGAACAGGGGCGGTATCTTTATGTATCCGGCGGATGCCCGTGACCCCGACAAGCCGGGCAAACTGCGACTGATGTATGAGGCCAATCCGATGAGCTTTCTGGTGGAGCAAGCCGGTGGGGCCTCCACCAACGGACGCATGCGCATTATGGAAATAGCCCCGGAAAAGCTGCACCAACGCTGTGCAGTGGTACTGGGGTCAGAGGAAGAAGTGAAATTGGTGACGGGCTACCACCAATAATGAGACTCAACGCCTGAGACGCTTAGAGGCGCTCAGGCGACGATGTTTTCAGTTAAAGGATTAAAGGCGCCCTTCTGCCCTTCTGGCTTCCAAGACTCGTTCCTGCAAATATTTTCGTCTCACATCGATCTGGCTTTGCAAATAAAAATCGCCAGTCGATTGAGTCTGGGCCAAATCAACCTGCTCCAGCGCCAAAGAAAATGCACCCTGCAATTCATAGGACTTGGACAATGTCAGGTGCTGTTCTGCACGTTTTCCCAAGGCAAACTGGGACTCTGCCAGCCTGTCGTAGAGCTCAACGTCCGACGAATAAACCAAGAGATCGTCGCGCAGCAGTTTAACGGCTTTTGCGTGCTCACCGGCTCTTTGCAGCGTGTCTATGGCCAGAATACTGAAAGACATTCGGCTTGGGTATTTGCTTCTTAAAACCACAGCAGCGTCTGCCAACTCCGCCATGGCCTGCCTGTTCTCGGGCAGTTGCAGACCACCCTTGCCCGCCTGCGCAATCAGCTTTTCAATTTGAACATCCAAAGCCAGACGTTCAATCAGAGGTTGCTCTGAACTCAGCATGGCTTTCAACTTTTTAACCGACGCTTCTGCCTTGCTCCAGTCCGCTTGCTTGACATAAATCAGCGCACGACCATACTCAATGGCGGCTGGATTGTTCAAACCTACACCAGCGGCATCCTGATTGAAAAAAATCAGTGTGGACTTCAAACCATCCACTGAATTGTCTCGCAGCGCGCGCATCTTGGCGCGGATGAATTGAAAGTCGGAGGAGTCTGCCCGCATTCGGGTGCTTGATTTTCCGACCCGGTTTCGAATGTCTGTAATTCGTTCTGAGGTCACCGGATGGGTTCTCAAATAGGCAGGGGCATTGCCCTCGTACAACCTTGAACCCTGTTGCAAGCGCTCAAAAAACGCCACCATGCCTTGCGGATCGAAACCGGCAGCTACCAATGCCTGATACCCAACGCGGTCAGCCTCTCGCTCCGCATCGCGTGAAAAACCCAACTGTTGGGCTGTTGCCAAGGTAGAACCGGCGGAAAGCACACCCAAAGAAGCCTGACCGCCCCCACGTGAGGCCAGAATCGCAAGCGCCATGGCAGCCATGGCCATCATGCTGGATTGTCTTCTTTTGGAAAAGGAACGGGCGATGTGACGTTGGGTTACGTGACCCACCTCGTGGGCCAGTACGGATGCGAGCTCAGACTCGCTGCGCGCCGTAAAAATAAGGCCTGCATGCACACCAATAAAACCGCCAGGCAGTGCAAACGCATTCAAGGAGGGGTCGTTGACCAGAAAAAACTCAAAGTCGATACCGGAGGCACCTTGGGAGCTGGCAACAACCTTGGCTCCCAGTTGCTTCAAATACTCCACGGTTTCCCGGTCGTCGTACATGACGCCTGCATTGCGGTAGGCGCGCATGACATACTCACCCAAGCGTCGCTCCATGACCGGCGATAACTCCTCGGACTCCGAATCGCCCAAGGAAGGCAGGTTTTGCGGTGAGGCATTTTGTGCCTGTGTCTGAATGACAGGCATGCAAAGACACAAAGCAAAAATTGAATTTTTGAGACGGCTCAATGCCATCCTTTCAGAAAAGTGAGGGATCCACCTTGCTATGATAACGCCGTAAAGCAATAGTTCCTAAAACTGGTGTTTTTTAATGTTAGTGCGCCACAAATCGATTTTACTGAGGATACCTTAATGACAAATTCTTTGACTCATTTTGATGAAAGCGGTCAGGCGCACATGGTGGATGTTGGTTCGAAACAAGAGACCCACCGTGTGGCTATTGCAAGGGGTAGTATCTCAATGAAACCGGAAACGCTGGAACTGATACAGCAAGGAACCGCTAAAAAAGGCGATGTTCTTGGTATCGCCAGAATTGCCGCAATTCAAGGCGCTAAAAAAACAGCGGACCTGATTCCTCTGTGTCACCCACTGGCACTGACAAAAGTGGCCGTTGAATTTGAAGTACAGGCTGAGATTTGCACCGTGCACTGCTCCGCCACTGTGGAAACGCTGGGCAGAACCGGGGTTGAAATGGAGGCGCTGACCGCTGTACAAGTGGGTCTGCTAACCATTTACGACATGCTCAAGGCCGCTGACAAAGGCATGGTTATTACCAACGTACAGCTGCACGAAAAAAAGGGTGGCAAGTCGGGTCACTGGCAACGTTGATTTTTTACCGTTTCACCACCTGAAGGCTTGTTTCTTTTAAGCCGAATCAGTGACTGGCCAGGCACTGTAAAAAGCCCGGATAATTTCTTGCTGAATCTGCACTTTCTGAGAAACAGGACTGGGAAAACGAACCACAAGATCCACCTGATCGTGATCTATAGACTCAATGAGTACGCGCACCGAGGCATTGGGGAAGTCCACATGCATTTGGTTGCCTTTGCGCTCAAACCAAGCTTGGGCCTCGTGAGTATAAGGCTGACACACCTGCAAAGCCGCCTCTTCGAGCAAAAGTTGGGCCTTTGCAATGGGGTCTGACGATTTCAGGCAAATTCTCATGAACTGGAATCCGAAGGCTCCAGACATGGAATGATTCACCACGGGGTGGGTTAGTAAAATTGCATTGGGGATTTCAACGACCCGCGAGGACATCAGACCCATGGAACTGTATGACAACAGCTTGAATGTCAGGCTGTCCATATCAACCACGCGTCCTGTGTGCCCATTAATGTCGATGACATCACCAATGTTGAAGGGCTGGCCGACAGAGCGCAGCAACATACCAAAAAAGTTCATCCAGAACTCTTTGCTGATCAGCAAGAACGCTGCTGCAATAGCAGCCAATGAAAAGAGCGCGTGCCGGATTTCACCCAACCAGATAAAAATGAAGGTAAATGCCGTGATGCCCACCAGCGTGTTGCGCGTTCCGACCAGCGCAACCAACAGTTCGGGGTCTCTGGGATTGTTGAATCGCCGACGAATCAGGCGGGCGATGACATGGTTTAAAAAAACGGCAAAAGAAATGATAAAAACCGAAAGCAGAACCTGAACCAGATCCGAATCTGTTCTCAGCCGAGCGGTTAAACGTGAAAGATCAGATAAGCTGAAAAATTCAGACATGGGCTTTGTGCCTGTGCGATCTTGAAAGTAAAAGGGGCAAACGAAAACGTTCACCCCCAGTTTAATGCCTTTTATGAGCCCTGAGATGCCAGGCACATGGTGCTGTTTTTACCAGGCACTGTCAGGCGCCAATGGCTTTCTTCAGCAAGCGACCCATTTCAGAGGGGTCTTTGGTGACTGTGATACCGCAAGCCGCCATGATTTCAAGCTTTTCTTGCGCTGTTCCCTTACCACCAGAAATAATTGCACCGGCATGACCCATGCGCTTTCCCGGAGGAGCAGTGACGCCCGCAATGAAGCCTACCAGGGGCTTGGTCATGTTGTCTTTGGCCCACAAGGCAGCGGCCTCTTCGTCGGAACCGCCGATTTCACCAATCATCACCACGGCATCTGTTTCAGGATCATCATTGAACAGTCGCAAGACTTCGAGGTGCTTCAAGCCGTTGACCGGATCGCCACCAATACCCACGGCAGAAGATTGACCCAGACCCAGTTCAGTCAATTGACCAACCGCTTCATAAGTGAGTGTTCCGGAACGGGAAACCACACCGATACGACCCTTTTTATGAATGTGCCCTGGCATGATGCCGATCTTGATTTCATCTGGGGTGATGAGCCCTGGACAGTTGGGGCCTACCAACACGGTTTTGGAGTTCATTTTGCGCATGCGGTCCTTGACTTCGATCATGTCGCGCACGGGAATGCCTTCCGTGATGCAAATAACCAGATCCAGGTGGGCTTCCACCGCTTCCAAAATGGCGGCAGCAGCACCTGCTGGCGGCACGTAAATAACGGAAGCTGTAGCGCCAGTTTGTGCTTTTGCATCAGACACAGAGGCGTAAATTGGGATGCCTTCAAAGTTTTCGCCCGCTTTTTTAGGATTCACCCCGGCTACGAAACAATTGGCACCATTGGCGTAATCGCGGCACATGCGCGTGTGAAACTGACCTGTTTTACCCGTGATGCCTTGGGTAATCACTTTGGTGTCTTTATTGATGAGAATAGACATAGGATATTCCTTTCTTATTTCCCTTGAGCCGCTGTAACCACTTTTTGAGCAGCTTCAGCCATGGAGTTCGCTGAGATAATGGGCAAACCGGACTCTGCCAGCAATTTCTTGCCCAGATCTTCATTGGTTCCCTTCATGCGGACCACCAGGGGTACAGCCAAACCAACGGCTTTGGAGGCAGCAATGACACCCTCTGCAATAACATCGCAGCGCATGATGCCACCAAAAATATTAACCAGAATGGCTTTCAGGTTTGGGTTCTTCAACATGATTTTGAAGGCTTCGGTGACCTTTTCGGCAGTTGCGCCACCACCCACATCCAGGAAGTTGGCGGGTTCGCCACCGAACAGCTTGATGGTGTCCATGGTGGCCATGGCCAGACCTGCGCCATTCACCAAACAGCCGATATTGCCATCAAGGGAAATGTAAGACAGGTCGAATTTTGACGCCTCAATTTCAGCAGGGTCTTCTTCGTCCAGGTCTCGCAGTTCAACGATTTCCGGATGGCGGTACAAGGCGTTGGAATCAAAATTCCATTTCGCATCAAGCGCAATAATATCGCCACTGCCCGTGAGAATCAGAGGGTTGATTTCAGCCAATGATGCATCGGTTTCCCAGAAGGCCTTGTACAGACCTTGCAAGGCCAAGCGACATTTCACGACAGAGCCTTCCGGCACGCCGATTTTGCGTGCAAGGTCGTCTGCTTCAGCATCGGTCAAACCGACCGCTGGG
>JBEIKS010000127.1:0-7045 GCA_040379625.1 Burkholderiaceae bacterium | reverse complement strand
GAATCGCTTGACCTGACCAAGGTCGATGTTCCTACCTTCATTTTGTCCACCAAAGAAGACCATATTGTTCCTTGGGTGTCCTCCTATAGAACAACCAAGGTGTTCAGTGGCGAGACGGAGTTTGTCTTGGGGGCCAGCGGTCACATTGCCGGTGTGGTGAACCCACCGGCCAAGAAAAAACGCAGTTTCTGGACCGATGGCGATAAAAGCGGAGACTCAAAGCACTGGTTGGAGACCGCACAAGAGCATCCGGGCAGTTGGTGGACCCACTGGGGTCAATGGTTAGGGCGATTCAAGGGGGATATCAAACCTGCGAAGGCCAGATTAGGAAACGCGAAATTCAAGCCAATTGAGGACGCGCCAGGACGTTACGTAAAAGTGCGCTCTGAATAATACAGTTTCTGGGATGAGTTTTTTAAATATAAAGTTTCAAATCAAGGAGTAATTTTAATGGTTGATGTAGTTATCGTGGCTGCGGCCAGAACCGCGATCGGCAAGTTTGGTGGCAGTTTGGCGAAGTTGTCCGCACCCGAGTTGGGCGCGCAGGTTATCAAAGGCCTGTTGGCTCAAACAGGCTTGAAGGGCGAGCAGATTTCCGAAGTGATTTTGGGTCAGGTGCTGACTGCGGGTTCAGGCCAGAACCCAGCCCGCCAGAGCGTGATTAAAGCGGGGCTGCCTGAAGGCGTACCTGCGTTGACCATCAACAAGGTGTGTGGATCAGGTCTTAAAGCGGTGATGTTGGCAGCTCAGGCTGTTGCCTGCGGTGATGCAGAGATCGTGATTGCCGGTGGTCAGGAAAACATGAGTGCAGCGCCCCACGTCATGATGGGTAGCCGCGACGGCTTTCGCATGGGCGATGCAAAACTGGTCGACAGCATGATCGTGGATGGTTTGTGGGATGTCTACAACCAATACCACATGGGCATTACCGCTGAAAATGTGGCGGCGCAGTTCGGTATTTCCCGTCAGGAACAAGATGCGTTTGCCTTGGCCTCACAAAACAAGGCGGAAGCTGCGATCAAGGCCGGCAAGTTCAAGGACGAAATCGTTCCGGTTTTGATTCCACAACGCAAGGGTGACCCTTTGGTGTTTGACACCGACGAGTTTCCCCGCCTGGGCGCCACACTTGAAAACATGACATCGCTTAAGCCCGCTTTCAACAAAGAGGGCAGCGTCACGGCTGGCAACGCCTCCGGCTTGAACGATGGCGCAGCCGCCGTTGTGGTCATGTCCGCTGAAAAAGCCAAGTCATTGGGTTTGCCTGTGTTGGCGACCATCAAGAGCTTTGCCAGTTCAGGTCTGGATCCAAAAATTATGGGTATGGGGCCGGTTTCTGCATCCCGCCGTGCGCTGGAAAAAGCCAAGTGGTCGGCCGCAGACCTGGATGTCATGGAAATCAATGAGGCGTTTGCTGCGCAGGCCTGCGCCGTGAACAAAGAAATGGGTTGGGATACCAGCAAAATCAACGTCAACGGTGGTGCGATTGCCTTGGGACACCCGATTGGGGCATCCGGATGCCGTGTATTGGTATCGTTGATTCATGAAATGAAACGTTCAGATGCGAAAAAAGGGTTAGCCTCCTTGTGTATTGGCGGCGGAATGGGTGTCGCCTTGGCTGTTGAGCGTTGATTGAACAAAATTGAATGAAATAGGAATATAAGCATGAGTGCCAAGAAAGTAGCGTATGTAACAGGTGGTATGGGCGGAATCGGAACTTCAATTTGCGTTCGCCTTTATAAAGAAGGTTATAAAGTGATTGCGGGCTGTGGTCCAAACTCACCCCGCAAGGACCGTTGGTTGGCTGAAATGAAGGCCAAGGGCATGGAGTTTTTTGCATCTGAAGGCAATGTGGGCGACTGGGATTCGACCCGTCTGGCTTTCGAGCGCGTTAAAGCCGAGCATGGCCCGGTTCAGATCCTTGTGAACAACGCCGGTATTACACGCGATGGCGTGTTTCGTAAAATGAGCAAAGACGATTGGGATGCGGTGATCGACACCAACCTCAACTCATTGTTTAATGTAACGAAGCAAGTCATTGATGATATGGTGGAATCTGGTTTTGGCCGTATTGTGAACATCTCTTCTGTAAACGGTCAAAAAGGTCAGTTCGGTCAAACGAACTACTCAACGGCCAAAGCGGGTTTGCATGGTTTCACCATGGCACTGGCGCAGGAAGTGGCCTCTAAAGGCGTTACTGTGAATACGGTTTCTCCGGGTTACATCGCTACCGACATGGTCAAGGCAATTCGCCCCGAAGTGTTGGAAAAAATTGTGAGCACCATTCCTGTGAAACGCTTGGGTACGCCCGAGGAAATTGCAGCCATGGTGGCCTGGTTGTCTTCCGAAGATGCTGGTTTCTGCACCGGCGCTGATTTTTCAGTGAATGGCGGTTTGCACATGGGTTGATTTTTTGGGTGGCAAACCTGAAAAACACAGATGAACTGCGCAGTGGCTTAAGAGGCTCTGCGCAGTTTTCGTTTTGATGCGTGAAATCGCGCCTTATTCACGGTAAACTCTGTTTCAGTGGAAATCATGAGCAAGGACGTTGGAACAATGAATGCTGCGGCAATGAGGCTGATTAAGAAATACCCCAACCGGCGTCTCTACGACACGCAGACAAGCAGTTACATCACATTGGAAGACGTAAAGCAGTTGGTGCTGGACACCGAGAATTTTCAGGTTTTGGATGCGAAATCAAATGAGGACCTGACCCGAAGCATTTTGCTGCAAATTATTCTTGAAGAAGAGTCAGCCGGCGCTCCCATGTTTTCTTCCTCCGTGCTTTCACAAATTATCCGTTTTTATGGCAACGCCATGCAGGGCATCATGGGCACATACCTAGAGAAAAATCTTCAGGCGTTCATGGACATTCAGTCGAAAATGCAGGATCAGGGCAAGAACCTGGTCGATGGTAAAAACTTTGTGAGTCCTGAATTGTGGTCTCAGTTCATGTCCGTCCAAACTCCCATGATTCAAAGCATGATGAGTAACTACATTGATCAGAGCAAAAATATTTTTGTTCAGATGCAAGATCAGTTTCAAAACCAGACTTTCTCATTGTTCAACAATTTGGGCTTCCCGCCACCCGGACAGGAAAAGGGCGGAGAAGAGTCTTAAGTATTCAAGTAACTCAAGATTTTCAAGGATCGGCGTCTCAATTCGATGACGCCGTTATTCTTTGATAGTGAACTGTTTTAATTATTAGGTATAAGTGCATGGAAAATCAGCAAAAAGCTGGGAAAATAGGAATGGTCAGTCTTGGTTGCCCCAAGGCTTTGGTGGATTCCGAACGAATTTTGACTCAACTCAAGGTTGAGGGATACGAAGTGGTACCCAGCTACGAGATGGCCGATATCGTGGTTGTTAATACCTGCGGCTTTATCGACAGTGCCGTTCAAGAAAGTCTGGACGCAATCGGCGAAGCCTTGCGTGAAAACGGGAAAGTGATTGTCACCGGTTGTTTAGGGGCAAAGCAGGATGCCAGTGGTGGCAATCTCATCGCTGGTTTGCATCCCAAAGTGCTGGCAGTTACAGGTCCGCATGCCGCAGATGAAGTGATGCAGGCGGTCCATACCCATTTGCCCAGACCGCATGACCCGTTCGTGGACTTGGTGCCGGACCACGGCGTCAAGCTAACACCCAAGCATTATGCGTATTTGAAAATTTCTGAAGGTTGCAACCACCGTTGCAGTTTTTGCATTATTCCGAGCATGCGCGGCGATCTGGTTTCAAGGCCCATCGGCGAGGTGATGCGGGAAGCAGAAAGCCTGGTGAAGTCGGGCGTCAAAGAATTGCTGGTGGTCAGCCAGGACACCAGCGCCTATGGAGTTGATCTTAAATACCGCACCGATTTTGTGAATGGCCGGCCAGTCAAGACCCGTTTTGCCGAATTGGTTCAGGAATTGGGCGAATTGGGTGTCTGGGTCAGGCTGCACTATGTTTATCCCTATCCCCATGTGGATGAGGTGCTGGGTTTGATGGCGGACAACAAGGTGCTGCCATATCTGGATGTGCCATTCCAGCATTCGCATCCTGATGTTTTAAAGCGGATGAAGCGTCCGGCAAGCGGCGAGAAAAACATTGAGCGCATCGCAGCCTGGCGAAAAATTTGTCCCAACTTGACCATACGCAGCACGTTCATTTCCGGTTTCCCCGGTGAGACGGAAGAAGAGTTTCAGCATTTGAAGGCATTTCTGGAAGAGGCCAAACTGGACCGGGTGGGTGTGTTCGCCTACTCGCCCGTAGAGGGCGCAACGGCCAACCAATTGCCCAATCCGGTGGATGAGGCTGTGCGTGAAGAGCGGCGCAGGCAATTGATGGCGTTGCAGGAAGGCATTTCTTTCCAGCGCCAGAAAGCCAAAGTGGGAACGCGCCAGAAGGTCATCGTGGACGCTGTCAGCGCTGAGGGTGTGCTGGGTAGAAGCATGGCCGATGCGCCGGAAATTGACGGACATGTGCACATGCCCAAACCAGCGAAAACCTGGTTGCGCCCCAAGGTGGGCGATATTGTGACTGTGAAGGTTTCAGGGCATGACGCCTACGATTTATTTGGTGACATCGTTTGATTTTTAATGGGCTTTTAGGAGATAAATAAATGACACGTGAAGTTGTTGTAGTTTCTGGCGTTAGAACCGCCGTGGGTGATTTTGGTGGCAGCTTGAAAGATTTCTCGCCAACCAAAATGGGTGCGATGGTGTTGGCTGAGGCGGTTGCGCGAGCAGGGGTGTCGGCAGACGAAGTGGGTCATGTGGTGTTTGGTCATGTGGTCAATAGCGAACCGCGCGACATGTACTTGGCCCGCGTGGCTGCTATTGATGGCGGTTTGAGCATACACACGCCGGCCTTAACGCTGAACCGCTTGTGCGGCTCAGGCCTTCAAGCCATTGTCACTGCAGCGCAAAGCATTATGTTGGGTGATGCCGATGTGGCGGTGGCTGGTGGAGCCGAGAGCATGAGCCGTGCGCCCTATATGTTGCCTACCGCCCGCTGGGGCAACCGCATGGGCGACGCAAAAATGATCGACATGATGGTGGGTGCTTTGCACGATCCGTTTCAGGTCATCCACATGGGTGTTACCGCTGAAAACGTGGCTGCCAAATACGGCATCAGCCGTGATGAACAGGATGCCCTGGCTGTTGAAAGCCATCAGCGTGCAGCCAGAGCTGCAGCCGCCGGTTACTTCAAGAGCCAGATTCTCCCCATTGAAATTGCCAGTCGTAAAGGCACCGTGGTGTTTGACACTGATGAGCATGTGCGAGGTGATGTAACCTTGGCGGACATGGCCAAATTGCGCCCGGTATTCCAGAAAGATGGCAGCGTGACTGCCGGCAATGCTTCCGGCTTGAACGATGGTGCAGGTGCCGTGGTGTTGATGGAGCGTTCCGCCGCTGAAAAAGCGGGCAAGAAGCCGATGGCACGTTTGGTGTCTTACGCGCACGCCGGTGTTGAGCCTAGCATTATGGGCATTGGCCCGGTGCCAGCCACGCAAAAAGCGTTGGCAAAAGCCGGTCTGAGCATTAATGACATGGATGTGATCGAGGCCAATGAAGCGTTTGCAGCTCAGGCCTGCGCTGTGTCGAAAGAACTGAATTTCCCGGCCGCCAAAGTCAATCCCAACGGTTCTGGAATTTCCATCGGACACCCGATTGGTGCCACTGGTGCCATTATTACCGTTAAAGCCTTGTATGAGTTGGAGCGTACGGGTGGCAAGTATGCGTTGGTCACCATGTGCATTGGTGGTGGACAAGGTATTGCAGCTATTTTTGAGCGGATCTGAGTCTGAATATGTAAGGTTTTTGTATTTTTTCTCTGTAAGTTAAAATTACGGGAACCTAAGTGAAAACCTTACGTCTTACGTTGTCTCTTTAAAACTTTACGACAAACCAAAAATAAGGAAAAAGTTCATGCAAGTAAAAAACGTATTGTCAGTTCTGATCGTCGGAGCCTTGGCCTCGGCAGCAGCGCCAACTTTTGCGCAAGTCAACCCCAATGAAATCGTAGATGGTTTCGAAGGTGTATTTGGTAAAAATGCAGGTTATCGCCGTTCTGGCGCCAAAGGCGTTTGTGCAACAGGTACCTTCGTGGGTAACGAAGAGGGCCGCGCGCTTTCAAGTGCATCCGTTTTCAGCGGCGCCAAGGTTCCAGTCAATGCCCGTTTTTCTCTGGGCGGCGGCAATCCCAAGCAAAGCGACATCAGCCGTACAAGCCGTAACTTTGCATTGAAGTTTGCATTACCCAAGGGCGAATCCTGGGAAATGGCTAACATTTCCGCACCCGTTTTTGCGGTAGCAACGCCCGAGCAGATGTTGGGTTTTCTTAAAGCCCGCGCACTTGACCCGACCACTGGTAAAAATGACCCTGAGAAAATCAAGGCATTTAACGCCGCTACGCCTGAAGCAAAGCCACAAATCGACTATTTCGCAAAAATGGCGATTCCAGCGAGCTACGGTGCAGTGAATTACTGGGGTGTTCAGGCCTACAAGTTTCAGGCTCCCAATGGTCGCGTTGAATTTGTTCGTTATTCCTTTGAGCCGGTTAAGGGCTTGGAGTCCTTGAGCGACGAAGAGCAAAAAGCAAAAGGCGCCAACTTCTTGTTTGAAGAGTTGCGTCAGCGGGTTGCCAAGGCACCCGTTGAATTTAACATGGTGGTTCAGATTGCGGAAAACGGCGACGCGTTGGACAACTCCACCGTTGTTTGGCCAGACAGCCGCAAGCGCGTTGTGGTGGGCAAGGTTGCCATCGACAAAGTGGAAGCAGACAGCCAGGGCGCCTGTGTAGGTATTACGTATAACCCGATGGTGGTGCCAGCGGGTGTGGCGATCGGTCCAGATCCTTTGTTCACAGCCCGTGCATCCACATACGCAATTTCCCTGGGTCGTCGATTGACAGAGGGTGCGAAGTAATTTTCACATGATTTGAAACGCAAGAGGACCTGTTGTTTCTGCTGAAACGACGGTCTTTTTGTTGAAATTATCTTCTGTGTTAGAATCTCGCTCTCGGAAGCTTGGCAGAGCGGTTGAATGCACCGGTCTTGAAAACCGGCGTG
>JBEIKS010000126.1:0-7087 GCA_040379625.1 Burkholderiaceae bacterium | reverse complement strand
CTTTGAACTCAATGGCCATGACAGCTTCTGCGATAAGGTCTGAGGCGTGGCTGTTGATGATGTGAACGCCAAGCACTTCGTCTGTTTTTGCATCCGCCAGCACTTTCACAAAACCTTGGGAGTCACCCTGCCCCAACGCACGGCCGTTGGCCATGAAAGGGAACTGACCCGCTTTGTAGGCACGGCCTGACGCTTTGAGGTCTTGCTCGGTTTTGCCAACCCACGCCACTTCAGGTGAGGTGTAGATAACCCACGGAATTGCATCGTAATTGCAATGGCCTTTTTGCCCTGCAATAATTTCCGCAACCATGACGCCCTCTTCCTCGGCCTTGTGCGCAAGCATTGCACCGCGAACCACATCACCGACGGCAAATACACCAGCCACCAGTGTCTGGCAGTGTGCATCCACGTCAATCATGCCGCGTTCGTTGGTTTTCAGACCGATACTTTCAAGGTTCAAACCATCGGTGTAGGGAACACGCCCCACAGAAACAATGAGTTTGTCGCAATCCAAGGTCTGCGTTTTACCGTCTGCGTCAGTGTAGGCAATGGAAACGGCTTTTTTGCCGGCTTTCACCTCACCGATTTTCACGCCCAGGGAAATGTTCAAACCCTGACCCTTGAAAATCTTCAGCATCTCTTTGCCAACCGACTCATCGCAAGCGGCAAGAAAGTTGGGCAAAGCTTCAAGCACGGTGACTTCCGCCCCCAGACGGCGCCAAACAGAGCCGAGTTCAAGGCCAATGACGCCTGCGCCAATGACGCCCAAACGCTTGGGGACATCACCAAACTTCAAGGCACCTTCGTTGTCGCAAACCAGTTTGTTGTCTACGGGAATGCCCGGCAAATGACGCGCTTTGGAACCCGATGCAATAATGACCTGCTTGGCCACAACGGCAGTAACCGTGCCGTCTGCAGCCTTCACATTCACATTGAAGCCGCCCTCGGCCTTGCCGGCAAAACTGGCATAACCTTTAAGCAAGGTCACCTTGTTTTTCTTGAACAGGTATTGAATGCCACCGGTCATCTTGCCGACAATGCCATCTTTGCGGGCAACCATTTTGCCTACATCAATGCTGGCACCTTTCACGGTGATGCCGTGATCTTCAGCGTGGTGGGTAATTTTCTCAAACTCTTCCGAAGAGGCCAACAAGGCCTTCGACGGAATGCAGCCCACATTCAGGCAAGTTCCGCCCAAGCGGGGCTCGCCCTTTGGATCGTCGTAGGCATTGCCCTCAACGCAAGCCACCGACAAGCCCAGTTGGCCTGCACGAATGGCCGCAATGTAGCCACCGGGACCCGCCCCGATGACCACAACATCAAATGATTGACTCATATTGCGGCGTCCTTTAGATGTTCAACAACAGACGCGCTGGATCTTCCAACGCCTCTTTCATGGCCACCAGACCCAGCACCGCTTCGCGACCGTCAATAATCCGGTGATCGTAAGACATGGCCAGATAGTTCATGGGGCGAATAACGATCTGACCATTCTCAACCACTGCGCGTTCTTTGGTGGCGTGAACACCCAAAATTGCGGACTGTGGCGGGTTGATGATCGGGGTCGACAGCATGGAACCAAACACACCACCATTGGAGATAGAGAAGGTGCCGCCGGTCAGATCGTCCATGGACAACTTTCCGTCTTGCGCCTTTTTACCGAACTCGGCAATTTTGGCTTCGATGTCTGAAAGGCTCAGTTGGTCTGCATTGCGCAGAACAGGTACCACCAGGCCCCGTGAAGAGCCCACAGCCACGCCGATATCGAAATAGCCGTGATAGACAATGTCGTTGCCGTCTACGGAGGCGTTCAGCACCGGGTACTTCTTCAGGGCATGAACCGCCGCTTTTACAAAGAAAGACATGAAACCGAGTTTCACGCCGTGCTCTTTTTCAAAGCGGTCTTTGTACTTGTTGCGCAACTCCATGACCGGCGCCATGTTGACTTCGTTGAAGGTCGTCAAAATGGCGTTGGTGGACTGTGACTGCACCAGACGTTCGGCCACACGAGCGCGCAGGCGGCTCATGGGCACACGCTGCTCGGGGCGGCCGTCAATAATGGCGCCGAAATCTATCGGTGCTTTTACATCAGGCAAGGCGGCAACAGCGGCAGCTGCAGCGGCAGGCTTCGCAGCCACCGGCGCGGCGGGCTTTGCGCCAGTTTCAACGGCTGAAATAACATCGCCTTTGGTGATGCGACCATCTTTTCCTGAACCAGCCACCTGACCGGCGCTCAGGTTGTTTTCAGCCATCATCTTTGCTGCAGACGGCATTGCAACCGCAGCAGAAGACGCAACGGCAGGCGCGGCGACCGGAGCTGGTGCAGGCGCTGCAGCCACAGGAGCGGCAGCGGCAGGAGCACTGGCAGCAGCGGTGGCTGCCGTGTCGATTTTGGCGATCAACTGACCTGAAACAACCGTGGCACCATCGGAAACCACCAATTCAACCAACACACCGGCTTGGGGTGCCGGTACTTCCAGCACAACTTTGTCGGTTTCAATATCAACCAGATTTTCATCCCGCTTTACGGCATCGCCTGCTTTTTTATGCCAGGACAACAGCGTGGCTTCAGAGACGGATTCGGACAGTTGCGGTACAACGACTTCAATAATAGACATTTTATTTTTTCCTTTTGATTCAGCAAGTTTTCAGTGATTTACTTGGTAACCACAAAACCTTTCAGTTTTGCGAAGGCCGTGTCAATCAGGGCCTTTTGCTGTTCAACGTGTTTGGCGTGATAACCCACGGCTGGGGAAGCGGACGCAGGACGACCTGCATAACCGAGTTTTTGTCCCTCAGACATGTTCTCAAGAATGTTGTGCTGGATCTGGAACCAAGCCCCTTGATTCTGGGGTTCATCCTGACACCAGATAACTTCTGTAGCGTTGGGATATTTCTTGAGTTCTGTGGCCATCGCCTTGTGCGGGAACGGATAGAGCTGTTCCAGACGCAAAATGGCAACGTCCTTGATGGCGCGGTCGCGACGGGCATTCATCAGGTCGTAGTAAACCTTGCCTGAGCAGGCCACCACGCGCTTGACCTTGGCATTGTCGAGTTCCTCTGTTTCAGCAATCACGGTCTGGAAGCTGCCGCGATAAAACTCTTGCAGCGGCGATGTTGCATCTTTCAAACGCAACAAGGACTTAGGCGTCATGATGACCAGCGGCTTGCGGAACAGACGGATCATCTGACGACGCAGCAAGTGGAAAATTTGTGATGCTGTTGTGGGCTGACAAACCTGAATGTTGTTGTCTGCGCACATCTGCAGGAAACGCTCAAGGCGGGCTGAAGAATGCTCAGGGCCTTGGCCTTCGTAGCCGTGAGGCAGCATCATGGTCAGACCACAGGCACGGCCCCATTTGACTTCACCAGAGGTGATGAACTGGTCAATTACGACTTGGGCACCGTTGGCAAAGTCGCCGAACTGCGCTTCCCAAATAACGAGTGCGTTGGGTTCTGCTGCAGAAAAACCGTATTCAAAGCCCAGCACCGCCTCTTCAGACAACACGGAATCAATGACGGTAAACGGCGCCTGATTGTCGGAAACATGCTGCAGCGGCTGGTAGCTGCCCAGATCCCATTTTTCACGGTTTTGGTCGTGAAGAACAGAATGGCGGTGG
Source organism: Burkholderiaceae bacterium (assembly GCA_040379625.1). Taxonomy (GTDB): domain Bacteria; phylum Pseudomonadota; class Gammaproteobacteria; order Burkholderiales; family Burkholderiaceae_B; genus SXZD01. The sequence continues at coordinate 3,467 of JBEIKS010000126.1, read as the reverse complement.
GTAAACGTGCCCCTGCCGCAATCCTGACCGGTGATACGAACCGCATAGCCGGAAGACACCAAAGAGGCAAACGCCAGATGCTCGCCCATGCCCCAGTCCACTGGAATTTCGCCCTGACCCATTTTGCGGCGGTCGTTTACAACGCGCTCAACGAGCGGGTGCAGCTTGAAGTTCTCTGGAATGGTGGTGATGCGCTCTGACAAACGCTTGAGCTCTGCCAACGGCACGGCTGTGTCGGCTGCGTCTGTCCATTTCTTGTTGAGGAAAGGACTCCAGTCGACGGCATACTTGCCTTTGAAGTTGGTGAGCACAGGATCGTAGGTGTGGCGACCTTCGTCCATGGCCGTGCGGAAGTCCGCCTCCATTTTTGCGCCACCACCGGCTGCAACCACGCCTTGTGTTTCAAGACGCTCAGCGTACAAGGCACGTGTGCCTGGATGCTTGCCGATGACCTTGTACATCAAAGGCTGGGTCATGGCGGGTGTGTCTTGCTCGTTGTGACCCAACTTGCGGAAACAGATGATGTCGATGACAACGTCTTGGGAGAATTCCATGCGGAAATCCAGCGCCAGTTGCGTGGCCATGACGACCATTTCAGGATCGTCTGCATTAACGTGGAATACAGGCGCCTCAATCATTTTGGTGACGTCGGTGCAATACAGCGTTGAGCGGCTGTCGCGCGGGTCGGACGTGGTGAAACCGATCTGGTTGTTAATGACGATGTGAACGGTACCACCTGTGCCGTAACCGCGGGTGTGCACCAGATTCAGGGTTTCCATGACAACGCCCTGACCGGCAATGGCCGCATCGCCGTGAACCAGAACTGGCAACACCTGCTTGCCGCCATTTTCGCCACGGCGTTCCTGGCGAGCCTTGACCGAACCTTCAACCACGGGGTTGACGATTTCAAGGTGAGACGGATTGAAGGCCAATGACAGGTGAACGGGGCCTCCTGGGGTGGAAATATCGGAAGAGAAACCTTGGTGATATTTCACATCACCAGCGGGCAGATCATCACCATGCTTGCCTTCAAACTCGGCAAACAGATCGCTTGGGTTCTTGCCCAGCGTATTGACCAACACGTTCAAGCGGCCACGGTGGGCCATGCCGATAACGATTTCCTGAACCCCCATGCTGCCGGCGTGCTGAACCACTTCGTCCATGGACGCGATAAAGGATTCGCCGCCTTCAAGGGAGAAACGCTTCTGACCCACATAACGTGTGTGCAAATAGCGCTCCAAGCCTTCCGAGGCCGTGAGGCGCTCAAGGATGTGGCGTTTTTTCTCGGGTGAAAAACTGGGCGTGGAACGGGTGGATTCGAGACGTGATTGCAGCCAGCGCTTCTGGGCGGGGTCTGAAATATGCATGAATTCCACACCCATGGTGCGGCAATAGGTATCTCTGAGCGATTTTACGATGTCTCGCAAGGACATTTGATCCGAGCCGAAATAGGTATTCGACGCTGAAAAAACGGTGTCCATATCGGCTTCGCTGAAGCCGTAAAAACTGTATTCCAATTCAGGAATGGTCTGACGCTCTGTGCGCTTGAGCGGATCGAGCTCAGCGTAGCGTGAACCCAAAAACCGGTAGGCTGCAATAATGGACTGAACATCGACTTGCTTGCGTGCAACGGCCAGGTCATGGCTGCCAACCTGAGGACGTATGAAGCCCTGTTTGGCGCGCTGTGCGAAAGATTCAACAATGGGAGCGTGTGCAACATCGCGGTCTGACGTAATACCGGTGGTGGCTGGCACCAACTGCATGTTGTCAAAGTAGGCGCGCCATTTTTCGGGCACCGAACCGGGGTTGTTGATATAAGCTTCGTAAAGCTCTTCTACATAAGGCGCATTACCGCCAAAAAGGTACGAATTTAATTGAAATGATCGCATCATCTGCGCTTCACCTTTCTTCGAGCTTCTCGTTCAAGATGCGGGGTCGGACTCGCCTCTGACCGATTGTCGGACCGAGCCCCAACGTTTGTGGAATAACCACTCTCCCCACCGACTTAACCAAACCTCTTGGTTTTCCGGTCGCTATTCGTTGATTAGACGAATTTAGAGTACTGACTCGAAAAGAATAACACGTTTCAAAAGGTGGTTAAAAACGGAATCACGTGAAATAGTGAGAAAAGCGTTTTGATTTGCCAATTTTTGCGAAGTTTATTGATTGAGAAAACAGTAGGCAAAAAAAAACCAACCCAGAGGTTGGTTTTTTTCAATACACAGCAACATCAACGCTGATTCAGAGGCTTCACATTGCGTGATTCTGAACCCACGAACAACTGACGCGGACGTCCGATTTTGTATTCGGGGTCGCTGATCATTTCGTTCAACTGCGCAATCCAACCCACTGTTCGTGCCAAGGCAAAAATGGCGGTGAACAGCGGTACAGGAATGCCAATGGCTTTTTGAACAATGCCGGAATAGAAATCGACGTTCGGATAGAGCTTGCGCTGAACGAAATAGTCGTCTTCCAAAGCGATTTTTTCCAGCGCCATGGCGAGCTTGAACATTGGATCGTCTTGCAGACCAAGCGCGTTGAGCACTTCATGGCAAGTTTCACGCATCAGCTTGGCGCGTGGGTCATAGTTCTTGTAGACACGGTGACCAAAGCCCATCAAGCGAACGCTGGAGTTCTTGTCCTTGACCTTGGTGATGAATTCACCGATTTTTTCAACGCCGCCTTCGGCTTGAATATCGGAGAGCATGTTCAGGCAAGCCTCGTTGGCGCCGCCGTGAGCCGGACCCCACAAGCAGGCAACACCGGCAGCAATCGCTGCAAACGGGTTGGTGCCGGAGGAAGCGCACAAACGCACGGTTGAAGTGGACGCATTTTGCTCGTGGTCTGCGTGCAAAATAAAGATGCGGTCCATGGCGCGAACCAGAACATCGTTCAACTCGTATTCTTCGCACGGATTGGCGAACATCATGCGCATGAAGTTGGCTGAGTAGCTCAAGTCGTTGCGTGGGTGCACGAAAGGCTGGCCGATGGAATATTTATACGCCATTGCAACCATGGTTGGCATTTTTGCAATCAGGCGAATGGCGGAAATATCACGCTCTTTCGCATCAGCCGTGTTCATTGAATCTGGATAAAACGCAGACAAACCACCCACCAAGCCTGTCATCACAGCCATCGGATGGGCATCTCGGCGGAAACCGCGCAAGAAGAATTGCATTTGCTCATGCACCATGGTGTGAGTAGTGACCTTCTTGACGAAAGCTGCCTTCTCAGTGACATTGGGCAGTTCGCCGTTCAACAGCAAATAACAGGTTTCAAGAAAGTCGCAATTCACAGCGAGTTGTTCAATGGGGTAGCCGCGGTACAGCAACTCGCCCTTGTCGCCATCAATGTAGGTGATTTTTGAATTACAGGCAGCGGTAGACAGGAAACCAGGATCGTAGGTGAACTTGCCGGTTTTTCCGTAAAGCGTACGGATATCGATTACATCAGGACCTACGGTGCCT
>JBEIKS010000125.1:0-7115 GCA_040379625.1 Burkholderiaceae bacterium | reverse complement strand
CACCAACTGTGTGGCGTTGGTCAGGCCGGTTGTGGCACCGGTGTTCAGGCTGACCTGAAGTTGGCCGCCCACAACGGCATAGCCGGTTGCATTTTTATGGGAAGCGCCAACCAGAGGCACAGACTGATCAAGAAAATTACGAGCAAATTCAATTACCTTGGCACCACGAACCGGGTTGTAAGCACCGGCTTTTTCAGCGCCGCCTGCCTCGGAAATAACATCGGTGCCGTACAAGGCGTCGTACAGTGAACCCCAACGCGCGTTGGCTGCGTTCAGCGCATAGCGCGCATTCAAAATGGGTACCACCAACTGGGGGCCGGCTTGCAGGGCCAATTCGCTGTCTACGTTTGCAGTGCTAGCCTTGACGTTGGCGGGTGCGGGTACCAGGTAACCGATTTTTTCGAGGAATGCACGGTAGGCCGGCATGTCTGCGATGGGGCCGGGGTGGGCTTTGTGCCAGGCATCCATTTCCAGTTGAATGCGGTCGCGCTCAGCCAGCAAGGCAATGTTCTTGGGAGCCAGATCGCTGACGATTGCATCAAAGCCCTTCCAATAGGCTGCGCTGTCAATACCAATACCGGGCAAAACCTGCTCTTCAATGAAACGATAAAGCGTGGTGGCAACTTTCAAGCCATGAACGGTGGTGCGTTCGGTCATTTTTATGAAACCTCAAGTGTGTATCTAATGTGGACTGAGAAAGCCCAAAGGGGCGTAAACCTTTAATTGTAATCGAATTAAAGGGCTCAAGGAACCTGGTCAGGCACAGGCAAACCCTGAGGAAACAAAAAAAGGAAGGTGCGAAAGCACCGCTCTGCAGAAAGACCCACGCGGGTGAACCATACAGCCAAAAATGGTCACTCCACATTGGTAGCATCCGCTGCACTGTTTTTTCACATAAAGAAAGCCGTACGCAATGAACCCTGTCAGCAACATAAGCACACCCGCCCAACACATGGGCAGTTTGATGAATTCGCTAAATTCCGTTTTAAAGCAGACCCCTGAAGGCCCGCAACCGCAACAGTTGCTGAAAGTGTCCTCAGCCCTGCGAACCCTGTTGCCCACCGCCATTGAAAACATCAAGCGTCAGAACAGTTACCAAGCCGTGCCGCTGCAACACCTGGCACAACTCAGAGGCGCGTTGAAAGACAGTCTGGAACACCCGTTCAACCACCTTGAGGAGTCCTTGGTCTCGGGTGGCGAATTCAATGCCTTGATGACTGGCTTCCGCAATTTGCTCAACGAACTGCCCAAGCCTGCTCAACGGGTCGAACCCATAGTCGCAAACGCCGGGTTCTGAGTCAGTCGTTCCAATTCGTTCATGACGCGCCTGCGCAGCAATGTGGAGTCCACCTTGGAAGGGTGGAAGTCCGCCTTGAAATAGGCCAGATAGCGGGGTGTGAGCTTGCGCAGCCACCCCTGCCTGCCAAACAGGAAGCCCAAGCCATCCATAAACCCGCGGACACCGATTTTTTCAGGGCAGGTTTTGTAGAGTGTGTTGAAATGCACTGCGCTGAAGAAGAAAAACGTCAGGGTATTGACCACCATTTCGCTGTTGCGCACCCAACGGCTGCCCACTGTTTGCTGATACACATCGAAAGCCACAGACTTGTGCTCGCTCTCTTCAATGGCATGCCACAGCCAGAGCACCCGAACCCGGTCGTCCATACCTTTAAAAAAATCAGGGTGCTCAAGCGCCAATTCCGCCAACATGGCCGTGAAGTGCTCCAAGGCGCAGGTCATTGCAAGCTGACGCTCGGCGGACATGCGCTTGCGCAGCAACTGCAGGTTGGTGCGCACATGGCTCTGCACCGCTTCGGTGGCGAAACCCCTGGCCGCCATGAAGTCGTTCAGGGTGGTGTGTTCCTTGCCATGGTGGGCCTCTTGACCAATAAAACCACGCACTTGCGCTTGCAACTCGGGGTCAGTGATTTGCGACTGATAATGCCGCACGGAATCGATGAAAAAGCGCTCGCCCTCGGGGAATGTGCAAGATTGCGCCGTCATCAGCAGGGTCTTGAACACATTGTTGTCGAACCAGAAGCGGGGAATGTCCGCACTAAAATCGAAGTCCATGCGCCGAGGGCGTATGATGCTTCGGGTGGGTGTGTGTTTTTTTTCCGTTGTCACGGCTCCGACGGTTTGCTTGCCCATGCGCTGCGCTCCAATCACTCAGTCGGGTTGACTCTACGCCTGTGCTCGCATTTTTTCCATTCGCTCATTAAACTCACAATGGTTCGTTTAAAAGCGCCCTACCGCTCACCAGCTCAGGATTTATGAAACACAATACCCCGGTGCACTACAACGCCGCCCTTAATTCAAAAATCGTACTGCTGTGCGCCAGTCTGGTGCTTGGTGCATTGCTGCTAAGCCTGAGCTTGAAGCTGGGGCCGGCACTGCTCACCACACTGGCCTTGGTGGCGGTTACGCTGAAACTTCAGTTCTGGCTGCTGCGCAGCCGGGTGAACCAAAAAGCCATACCGCTTATTTGCGCTGGCTTTACCCTGCTGCTGCTGTTGGCGGTGATTGGCATGGGTTCCAGTGTTGTTCAATTCATTGCGCTGAAGGCGCAGCAAATGCTGCCCGATTTTCTCGAACAACTCCGATTGGCAGCCAGGCAGTCTTCTTTTGAAATACTCCACCCCTACGGCGATATGGACAACGCAGAGGTGGTGGACGCCATCACAGACTGGGCCGGAAATCAGGCCGCATTCTGGATGGCCATGACAGGCAGCGGCCTTAAGGTGGTCACCCAGGTGTTCTTTGCCGGCCTGATTTCAGTCAGCCTGGTGGTCAGAATCACAACCACTGAAACGCAAGCGTCCGGTTTATCGCACGGGCTTAGAAGCGAAGGCAACCGGTTTCTGGATTGCTTCTCGCATTTGCTGACCGCGCAACTCTATGTTGCCCTGTGGAACACAACCGTCACCCTGCTTTATGTGTTTGTGATATTGCCGATGCTGGGGGTGGTTCTACCCCTGCGCGAAGCCTTGGTGGTTGCCACGTTTTTTCTGAGCTTCATACCCGCATTGGGCAATGTCATTGCCAACTGCCTGATGATGGTGTTGTGCCTGCAATTCCCGCCCTGGGTGCTGGGGCTGTCGCTGGTGTACCTGATTTGCGTTCACAAAATGGAATATTTGATCAACGCCAGAATTCTCAGCTCGGCCTACCAGGCCAGCGTGGCGGAACTGCTGGCTTGCATCGTCTTTGGTGAAACACTCTTTGGCTTGCCAGGGCTGATTTTAATGCCGGTCACCTACCTGTATGTCAAGGACGTGTTGAAACGCGAAAACATCTGGTAAACCAAACGGCACGCAAAAACATGTCTAATGGTTAGAAAGTCTCTGTAACACACGGTTATTCACTACAATTCAGTTATTCAAACACTGAAGAAACAACCGTGGCGGAGACTTTTCTACATGACCGATAAAAAGCAGCAAATTAGACTGCTGGACCTTGCCGAAGGCGCCTTGGCGCTAGCCCCCGACTGGCAGCAAATCGCAAGCAATCTGTTTGATCTGGTGACGTTGCGCCGAACCAGTCGCCAATCGCTGGGCAAAGTGTTTGAACATTGCGTAGACCGCTTTCCAGACCACCCGGCGCTAAAATTCAACGACCTTTCGTTTTCTTACCAAGAGCTCAATGTAATGGCCAACCAGATGGCTCACACACTGACCTTGCAAGGCGTTCGAAAAGGCGACTGCGTGGCCATTTTGCTGGAAAACCGCCCAGAACTGATCGCCTGTGTCTTGGCGACTGTAAAGTTGGGCGCAGTGGCCGGCATGATCAACACCAACCAAAAAAACGAAACGCTGCAACACAGCTTGAACCTGATCAAACCCAAATGCGTGGTGGTGGGGCATGAATGCACACCGCAACTCAAGGAGTTGGGGCAATTTAACAAGCTGATCAATAAAACAACGCCTTTGTGGCTGGCGCTAAACCCCAGCGATCGCTGCCCCCCAGGTTTTGAAGACCTGTTGAAGTTGTTAAAAAACAAGCCGGAAACCAACCCCCGCATTACCAAAGAAATTTTGGCCAGTGATGCCTGCTTCTACATTTTTACCTCTGGCACCACCGGCATGCCCAAAGCCTCGGTAATGACACACTACCGCTGGCTCAGTGCAATGAACGGTTTTAGCAGTGCCATACGCCTAAAGCACGAAGACGTGTTTTATTGCTGCTTGCCGCTCTACCACAACAATGCACTGACTGTTAGCTGGGGCTGTGTATTGTCGTGTGGCGCCACACTGGCCTTGGACAAAAAATTCTCGGCCAGCCAGTTCTGGAATCGCATCAGACACTATGAAGCCACTGCGTTTTGCTACATTGGCGAGTTGCTGCGCTACCTGTTGAACCGGCCTGCCAGTCCGGGCGACCAAAACCACGAAGTTCGTTTGATAGTCGGCAACGGTCTTCGCCCGGAACTGTGGGACAAATTCGAGTCTCGTTTCGGCATAGAAAAAATTTACGAGTTTTACGGTGCCAGCGAATCAAACATCGGCTTTATCAATGTCTTTGGACAACGCAACACAGTGGGCTTTACGCCGCTGCCTTTTGCCATTGTTGAATGCGACCCCGTCACGGAAGAACCGCTTCGAAAAGACAACGGCCGCATGTCGCGCGTGAAGTCGGGCGAGGTGGGTTTGCTGATCAGCGAGATCAGTAACCGCCAACCCTTTGATGGCTACACCGACGAAGAAGCCAATGAAAAAAAACTGCTTCGCAATGTGTTTAAAAAAGGAGACTGCTGGTTCAATTCCGGCGATCTGGTGCGCTCTCAAGGCTGGCAACATATTCAGTTTGTTGACCGTTTGGGCGACACGTTCCGCTGGAAGGGCGAAAACGTGGCCACCTCTGAGGTGGAGGGTGCGCTTGCCATGGTGGACAGTCTGGAACACGCAGTGGTCTATGGCGTCACCATTCCGGGCACCGATGGCCGGGCCGGCATGGCTGCCATCACCTTGAAGCCTGGCTTCAAGTTCGACGGCGCCATGATTGCCCACCAACTACAAACCACCCTGCCCGCCTACGCTGTTCCTGTGTTCATGCGCATCAGGGACACACAAGACACCACGGGCACCTCAAATACCAAAAAGGCCAACTGAAAAAAGATGGATTTGATTTGCAGACGATTACAGAGCCGGTTTATGTGCTGACCGACAAAAAACTCGGCTATGTTCCACTGACACCCGAGTTACATGGAAAAATCATAAGCGGCGTTGTCCGCCCCTGAAGAACACAGATTGGGAAACACAGCGATGCTACCGATAAAAAAACCCAGCGCTAAGCGCATCAAGACAGTTACACGAAATGCACGTGACCGTTTTTTCAAAACCGACACCATGGTGGTGGCCGGTCAATTGCCCTACGACATTGTTTACACGCAGGGGTTGGCGCAAGTCCGGCATTACAAACCACTGACTGAAACTGAAATTCCATTTGGCGACTCAACCCTGCCTGTGGCTGAAAAAAAGCATGGCATTCCACTGGTGATTGTTTCACCTCTGGCGGTGAACATGCTGATTTACGATTTGTTTCCGAACCGCAGTTTCATCAAGTACATGCTGGCCCACGGGCACGATGTCTATCTCATTGACTGGGGCAAACCCAGCCTGAGAAACGCAGGGCAAACCTTATCAACCTACGTCAAGGATTGGCTGCCGAAGTGTATTGCCGCCGTCAAGGAAAACAGCGGCGCCCCGCAGGTGTCGCTGCACGGTTGGAGCATGGGCGGCATGCTGGCCGCTTTGTATGCAGCCAGCTCTGAACAAAACGATGTTCGCAATCTGATTACGCTGGGCACACCTGTAGATGGCTACGCCAACGGTGCCATGGGGCGCTACTTCAAACAGATGAACAAAGTGATGAAACTGGCGCGCTTGAGTTTGCGCAAGCTGCCGGCCCCGTTGGCCTACGCACCAGGCTGGGTGAATGTCATCGGTTTTAAACTGATGGACCCGGTGTCAAGCATCAAGGGTTACCTGAATTTGGCCATGCAACTGGAAAACCGCCAGTACGTGGAGCAACATGCCAATCAGGCCGCGTTCATCGACAATCTTGAAGCCTACCCCGGCGCGGTCATCCGCGACTGGACCGCCAGTGTCTGGCTTGAAAATGAAACAGCCAAGGGACGTTTTACTGTAGGCCGTGATGTTATTCATCTGGAAAAAATCACATCGAACTTGTTGTGCATTGCGGGCAGGAAAGACAGTTTGTCCAACATCGCCTGCTGCAAGGCAATGATGCCGCTGGTGTCCAGTGAAGACAAAGAGTTTTTTATCGGGGCGGGCGGGCACATCGGCATACTGGGTGGCAGGGAAGCCACCGCCACCATCTGGCCGAAAACGGCTGAATGGTTGGCAACCCGCAGCGATGTCTGACACCGCTGCGGTGTTGTAGCCTTACTTGGACTTCATGGTGTAGATACCATCCCAATCGGTGGGGGGTTCAGCCATGAGGTCGTCGCAGCGCTCAATGTAGGTGTAGCAGAGCTTGTCTTTGGGGTTTACTTTCAGTGTCTCTTCAAAGCGGCGCTTCGCATCGCTGAAGTTACCACTGCGGTAAGCGTCCAAGCCCATTTTCCACAAGCCTATGGTGTCCATGACATTGGGGAAAGATTCTTCGGTGTGCCAGTCGAGCACTTCAACAATACCCACAGGCTCGGTTTTACCCTTAACAATCACCCAGTCTACTTCACGGCAGCGGTAACTGCCGCGCAACAACTTCCAGGTTCTTTCCGAAATCAGCATTTTTGCGCTGTAGGTTTTGCAAGCGCCTTCCAGACGTGACGCCAGGTTCACGCCATCGCCAATCACGGTGTAGTCCATGCGCTTTGGAGAACCGATGTTGCCCGACACGATGTTGTCAGTGTTGATGCCCAAACCCATATCAACAGCCATCAGGCCCTTGAGCGCACGCTCTTCATTGAAACGGTTCAGGCTGCGAAGCATCTCAATGCCGGCACGCACGGAGCGGTCTTCATCGTCATCGTGCGGGAACGGTGTACCGAACACGGCCATGATGGCATCGCCGATGAATTTATCCAGCATGCCGCCTTCGTGGGTAATGCAATCCACCATCAGGGTAAAGTACTCATTGAGCAATGCCACCGT
>JBEIKS010000124.1:0-7138 GCA_040379625.1 Burkholderiaceae bacterium | reverse complement strand
GCTAGACTTTGTCCGTCACCCACTGTCAAGGTTTTGCCATTGGCCAGAGAAACCGCGGCAAGAGTCAGCGACCCGGTACCGCCCACCAAAGCGTCGTTTGCAACAGTCAGCGCTGAACCAAGGCTGTTGGTGCCATTGATTTGCAAGGCACCCGAACCACCCACACCCGTTCCGCTGATAGACACAGGAGTACCGGGCAAAGCAACGCCCGCCTGCAACTTCAAAGAAGCTCCGTTCGCAACTGTAACGGCTGAACTGCCAAGAGCCGCAGCCGTGCTGACAGTGATGGTACCTGCACTGACCGTAGTTGCGCCGGTGTAACTGTTGCTACCCGACAGTACCAATTCACCAGCACCCTGTTTGGTCACGCCACCGGAACCCAGACTCAGTGTTCCACTGTAAGTACCAGAACCACCGCCACTGTTGAAAGTAAGACGCCCGTTGGCCAGAGAAATATTGCCTGTACCGGCAATGGCGTTGTCTGCCGTCAATGTCAGATTGCCGGCACCCGAAGAGGTAATCGGTGCTGAGAGGGTAATGTTGCCGGCCTGCGTACCTGCACCTGTGGTTTTTATTTCAACGTTGGTAGCGGCACTCAACAAACTGTTGAGCGTTGAATTCAACACTGTCGAATTGTTGGTGTTTGCCGTAAAAACGCCGCCCACCGCCGACAACAAACCTCCCAGTAAACTATTACTGGTAATGGTAACGTCATAAGGGTCAAACAACCAGAGACCGGATTTTCCGTTGTAGGCTTTTGCGCTGCCTTTTACGCCATCGGTATCCAGAAAGTGTCCGGAGGTTTCTATATTTCCGCCATCTCCTTTTTGCAAACCGCCATTGGCAATCAAATTGCCTCTTACAACCGTTGTGGAATTTTTATTCGTTACATCAGACCACACAACAATCGTGCCGCCGTTGCCTTTTCGTGTGGAAGACGCATTGATTTTTACATCCGCCGCAACAGTGGTTGTTGTGGCCTGAAGCATGTCGCCCCGACCTTGCCAATCTCCACCGACCAGAACCTTGCCACCCTCTTGCGCACCTGTGGCCGAAAGCGTTCCCTTTTTCAGATCAATAAGCTCTGAAGCAATCGAAATACGTCCCCCATCACCGCGCCTGGAGGCCACTGAAATATCTCCCGTATTTTCTACAAGCGCGGAAGACTCAAAAGACACCACGCCGCCTTTGACAGATTGCCGAACAGAGCCAGCCTCAATCGCACCGTCGTTTTTCACAACCCCTTCAAACAGGGTTTTAAGTGACTGCGCAGCCAGCAACACATAGCCTTCCTGCGCCTCAACAAGATGCTTGTTCTCAACCCAGGTTTTATATTTTGCAGGGGTAACCGCAATACCGGCCAAACCCTTGCCTCCTTCATTAAGCGTGAGTGTGATCAACTCGCCACTGAGCAAGCCCACGGTTCCCCGTTTTGCAAGCACTACGCCCTGATTCACAACCTCTGGGGCCAACAAGGCGATAAACCCGCCAGTGGCTGCACTCAGTCGTCCCTGGTTGAGCACACGTCCCTTGCCGTCCTTGTTGGTAAAATCGAGTCGACCGGCCAGAAAATCTTCATTGCTTAAATGGGCTGCACCAGCCACCAGTGCACCCACATCGACCTGCGCTGTGGGAGAAAAAATCACGCCGTTGGGGTTGATCAAAAACACCTGTCCATTGGCAGTAAGCTTCCCTTCAATGGTTGAAGGTGTGCTGGACACAATACGATTCAGCGTGGCTGAGCCGGCACTGGGTTGCTTGAATTCAACACTGGCATTTTTGCCCACGTTGAAGGAATTCCATTCAATCACCGCCTTGGGTGTAGATTGGCGAATAATCAGTTGCCCGGACTGGTTTCCAGCCGGTTTTTCAAGCGTAATGCCGCCGGCCTGTACATTTGCGCCTTGCGGCAAGGCTTGATGTGGCACAGTCTGAGCGTGTACCGCCCCGCCCCACAGACCCGCAGCAGCACAACCCACCACCAGTTCTCGAATAAAAATACATAACTGACTGAGCCTTAACGCCTTCAAGCCCGCCCCCGCAGAGGCACCCTGTTTTTGACCCATGAGCCCTCCTAGAAAAACAAACCTGCGTCCAGCCAAAGGCGATTTTCGTCTTTGGACCCATCTTGGTCCTTGCCATCTGACGTTTGCCCCGGATTACTGCCCAATCGTCTGGCCAAGGTGGCTCGCACCTGCGCTGAAATCAGCTCTGTCAGATTTTTGTCCCAACTCAATGAAACGCCCGCACCCTTAAGGCTGTAGCTGTTCAACGGCGTCTGGGTTGCGCTGTTGTCCTTGAAGGCATTGATGCGACCCCAATCATAGAAAGCCGTCGCATTCAAGCCACTGAACAAGGTTTTTCTGAGTTCCAGAGAGGCCAAAGCGGCTTGGGTTCCTGGCGCCTCGCCCGCTGGGTAAGCCCGTACACCATAAAGCCCCCCCAAGGAAAAACGCTCTGATGAATCCAGGTTTTTATTGGCACGCTGCAATTGCGCGGAGGCAAAACCAAACCAGCCTTGCGGCAAGGTTTGCAATCGACTAACGGACAACCGCTGTTTTGTATAGTGGCCTTGTGTGTTCGCGCCGGCAGCGTCTGCAGACTGGTTGGGGGAACCCTCCAGATCGGTTTTTCCACTGAACACCAACAAAGCAGCCGTGTTGATGCCGCCAAGCTTATCCACCAAACTGCCATTGATTCCAGCGCTGCCCACCTTGACGCGGTACTGGCTGGTGATGTCTGCACCAGACAGGTTTCTAAACTCACGGCTTTCATAACCCAAAGACACATACAGGTTTTTCAGGCGCGTTCTCAACAGCGGGTAAGTGGCCTCCAGACCCAAGGTTTTTGCGCTACCTTCAATTTGCAATGCAGCAAACTCCTGACTGACCAAGCGGTAATCCAACCTGGAGCCGTAGGTTGAAAGTCGCAGTCCGTCATAAAGAACCGGCGCACTCAAGCCCAAGCGTAAAAAACTGGCACCCTGACTTTTGCTGCCATTGAGTTGCACCTGCTCTCCCATGCCCAGGGCACTGTTCATCAAAACACTAATATTGGTACGGTTGGATCCACTGGAGCGATTGCCCGCGTTGTCCAGTGTTGCAGCACCCACCAAAATCGGAGACGAAGACATTTTTAGCAACAGGTCTGTTTGTCCGGGCTGATCGCCCTCCTTCAGTGCGCCTTCGGCACGAACCCCCGGCAAATCATCCAGCAACAACACACTGCGCTCCAATGCCGGAATTGAGACGGGGTTGCCCGTAACCTGTCCGTTGGCGATTACCTTGGACGCGCGGTCAGGCGACAAACGCACATCACCCGCGGCCTGAATCACTCGACCAAACACAGCCTCCTGAATATCGAAGCGAACCACACCCGCATCGGCTGACTGAGGCGGAATCGTTACCTTGGCCAAAAAACCGCTGTTCACATACAAAGCCTCCAACTCCGCCGCCACATTCCTGAGATCTGCCAACGTGAGGGGTCTCCCAAAATACGGCGACAGCAATGCGGTGATCAGCTCGTCGGACAGAGCGACATTGCCTTTGAAAACAATGGTGCTGACATAAACCGTGGGGCCTTGAGAAAACTTTTGCGATGCGCTCGAAGAAGGCATTGTGATGGGGGCATTGGCCGGCTCAGAGGCAGCACTGGGCTTAACAGTTTGCTGACGCAGCAAATCCCCCGCATCGGGCCTGGTCTGAGTCTGGCTGTACACCTGGGTAAAGCTGAAAAAGCAGAGCAAGAAAGCCGTGACTTTTTTAGGAAGTACCATCCTGAACTGCGCTCTATTCATACCTGCTGACCTTCACCCATGACTGCCAGAGCCATACCCTGACGTGTTTTAGCACTTCAAACCCCTTCTCAGTTTAGAGGATCAAAAAAGACAGCGAGCAAGGAACAGCAGCCCATTCAACTGGCGTTTAAATTTCTTAACAAAGCAAAAAAAAACGGACCGCGAAGGTCCGTTTTTTTAACTGAACTTAGGAACGACTCAGGGAAGACTCAGGCGCCATATTTTCAGGGTCGTGGTACCCAGCTGGCGTGTCATTGAACCTGTGTTGTAAGGCAGACCGTAACGTTCTGCTGCGGCCCGAACACGCGGAGCAATTTCAGGGTAGCGGTTGCTGGGAAGGTCGGGGAACAAATGGTGTTCAATCTGGTGACTCAAATTGCCAGACAGGATGTGGAAAAGTTTACCACCACCAATGTTGGCACTGCCCAACAACTGGCGAACATACCAGGCTGCACGGGTCTCGGCTTCAACATCCTGCTTTGTGAAATGACTGACGCCATCGGGAAAGTGTCCACAGAAAATAATAACGTTCGTCCACACGTTTCTCATGCCGTTTGACACCAGGTTGGCCAAGGCCACCATCACAAAGGCAGCGCCCATTATGCTGAGCGTGTCCAAACCAAGGGCCAAAGTAACCGGAATGGTCAGGAAACTGCCCAACAAAGGCCACAGCAAGTAATCTTTACGCAATTGGCGCATGGCTTTCATCATCATTTGAACGGCGTGCGGCTTCACCTCAGACCATTTTTTCTTGCCAGACGCCAGACGACCCAAATGCAGGTCATGAACTGCAACTCCCCACTGAAACAGCAACATCAAAACCACATGAATGACCGGATTGAAGAGGCTCATAGGCTTCCAGCGCTGGCGCTCCGAAATACGAATGACGCCATACCCAATGTCCGGATCTTTGCCAAACACATTGGTCCAGGTGTGGTGAACCACGTTGTGGCTGTGCTTCCACTGGTCAGACGGGCAAACAATGTCCCATTCCCAAGTGTTGGACTGCACAGCAGGATCGCGCATCCAGTCCCACTGGGCATGCATGACATTGTGTCCGATTTCCATGTTCTCAATGATTTTCGCCAAACCCAGAGATATCACACCCACGGCCAGCAGCGTGTAAAACGCAGCATCGCTTGCAAATTCAAGCCCGATGTACGGTGAAAAAAGAAAACTGAAGAAAATGAAGCCCCGACCCGCTAGCGCCAGCCAGCGTTGCCATTTGATGACCTGTAGTATGTAAGCGCGGTCTTTCGCACCACGAGAGTCCATGACCTCATTTCGGATCGAATCCATCTCTCGACCGAATTCTTCGATCTCTCCTGCACTCAAATGTGTAGGCATACCCATTTTTATTACCCCTTGGCTTCAAAATTTCTACTTCTACTTCCGCGGTCAATACACCGCGATCCAAAGAATGACTTAGATTACAAACATTAAACAGTAGTTGACCCTCTAAATTTCACAATTTAACAACTTGTATCCTGTCAAAAAGATGTGATTTTGCGATGTCTCCATTTCGCCCTTTCTCAGGTTTTCGCCTAATATATGCAGCTTGAAAAATTAAAGAAAAATATCGGAGATTTTATGTACGTCACAGGCCTGATGATGCAAATGCCACTGCTGCTTTCCTCCATTTTGGAGCATGCAGAACGCCATCACGGAAAACAGGAAATCGTTTCCCGCCGCACTGAGGGCGACGTCCATAGAATCAGTTTCGCTGATACCGCAGCCCGCACGCGAAAGCTGGCCAATGCACTGACAAAAATCGGTGTAAAACCCGGTGAAAACGTGGCCACCATCGCCTGGAATGGATATCGCCACGTAGAAATTTACTACGCAGTGGCCGGTATGGGTGCGGTAACGCACACTCTGAATCCGCGCTACTCCCCCCAGCAACTGATCTACATCATCAACCACGCAAAAAACAAAACCGTGCTTTTCGATGTGACTTTTGCACCGCTGGTCAAGGCAATTTCGGCCCACTGCCCCACCGTGGAGCGTTGGATTTTGCTGGCGGACGAAAACAAGATGCCGGCTGAGCCCCCCGTGGCAAACCTTCTGAACTATGAAGCGCTGCTGGCCGAGGCCAGCGACAATTATGTGTGGCCGCAGTTCGATGAAAATACGGCCTGCACGCTCTGCTACACCTCAGGCACCACCGGCAACCCTAAAGGTGTGTTGTATTCGCACCGCTCCACCATTTTGCATGCGATGGCAGCCAACTGCCCTGACGCGCTTGGGCTTTCCCGCAAAGACACGATCTTGCCTGTGGTACCCATGTTTCATGTGAACGCTTGGGGCTTGCCATATGCAGCGCTCATGTCCGGCAGCAAACTGGTGATGCCCGGCGCCCAACTCGACGGCGCCTCCATCTACCAACTGATGGAAGAAGAAAAAGTCACCATTGCAGCCGGTGTGCCCACCATCTGGCTGGGGTTGCTGAATTACGTCACGCAAAACAAACTGAGCTTTTCCACGTTCAAGCGCACTTTGGTGGGTGGGGCGGCCATGCCCATCAGCCTTATCAGGGCTTACGATGAATTGGGCGTGGATGTCATGCACGGCTGGGGCATGACAGAGATGTCCCCGCTGGGAACCGTCTCAAAACTGGCGGGCGATGAATACAAGCTGAGCAAAGACGAGCAATATCAACTGGTTGCCAAGCAGGGGCGCGCCTTGTTCGGCGTTGATATGAAAACGGTTGATGAATCTCTGAGTGAATATCCTTGGAACGGCGAGGACTCAGGCGAACTGCTGGTTCGCGGCCACTGGATCGTAAACCAGTACTACGGCGACGAAAGCGAAAAGGCTTTTTCAAGCGATGCCTCGGGCAAACGCTGGTTTGCCACCGGCGATGTCTCAAAAATCTATCCCAATGGCATGATGCAGATCACCGACCGCAGCAAGGATGTGATCAAGTCGGGCGGTGAATGGATCAGCTCCATTGATCTGGAAAACATAGCCATGTCGCACCCGGCCGTGCAGGAAGCCGCCGTCATCGCCATGCCGCATGAAAAATGGACTGAACGGCCACTGCTGATTGTGGTTAAAAAGCCGAATGCGGAAATCAGCCGGGATGAGCTGTTGAAATTCTATGATGGGCGCATCATCAAGATGTACATACCGGACGACGTTGTTTTCGTCACGGAATTGCCCCACGGCGCCACTGGAAAAATCCAAAAAAGCCAGTTGCGCGAACAATTTAAAAACCATGTGATGCCTTAAGTGCGCCTATCGGGTTCATCACAGACGCAGTGCCGTACAATCTGCTGATGAACCCTGACCTCCAAGACTCCTCAACAAACCCACCCGATTCAGACTCCCAGCCCTACGCAG
>JBEIKS010000123.1:0-7290 GCA_040379625.1 Burkholderiaceae bacterium | reverse complement strand
CAACGTGAAGACCTTGCCGCTTGGCAGGAAATGGAAACCAAGCTTGATCTGGCCGCTGCCTACATTGAAATCGGTGACTCAGACAGCTCCAAAGAGCTGCTTTCAGAGGTTATGAAGGGGGGCGATGCAGCACAGATCGCCAAGGCCAAAGACTTGATGAGTCGTGCGGATTAAGCGTGCCGCGTATCGCATTAGGGCTTGCTTACGATGGCTCGGCTTTTGAGGGTTGGCAAACCCAACCTCATGGCCATACGGTGCAGGATGTGCTTGAAAAAGCACTCTCGGAAATTGCCTGTTGCCCTGTAAAAACCGTGTGCGCCGGTCGCACGGATGCCGGTGTGCATGCAACGGGGCAGGTCGCGCACTTCGATGTGCTCGCAGACCGGCCGCTGCAAGCGTGGGTGAGGGGTTGTAACACCTTGTTGCCGTCAGCTTGCGCTGTTCAGTGGGCCAAGCCGGTTTCAGAAGATTTTAATGCGCGTTTCAGTGCAACCCATCGTCAATACCATTATTGGGTTTACTGTGCGCCCAACAGGCACCCCTTGGTGAGAACCGCTGCCTGGGTGTTTCAGCCTTTGAATTTGGAAAAAATGCGGGCTGCCATGCCTGCAATGCTGGGTCAGCACGATTTTTCTGCGTTCAGAGCCGCCCAATGCCAAGCCAACACACCCATACGCACTTTGCAGGCTTTTGATCTGCAAGCGCACGGCCCTTATTTGAAAATCACGTTGCAGGCCAATGCGTTTTTGCACCACATGGCCAGAAACCTCATGGGCAGTCTTTTGGAAATTGGTTTGGGCAATCAGCCGCCAGAGTGGCTTTATGAAATCTTGCAGGGAAAAGACAGGCGCAAGGCTGCCAAAACCGCTCCCGCTTGCGGGCTCACCCTGAGGCAGGTGGGTTATGATAATGCCTTTGGTTTGCCATTGGCAGATAACAGCGCTTTTTCCCCCATGCCCGTTTTGTAATGCCCAACGTCGGAAGAGTGATTTCTTATGGTTGATGCGCCAACGCTTGTTCAATTGCGAACCCGCATCAAGTTGTGCGGTTTAAAGTCCCTTGAAGACGTGAATCTTGCCGTCATGTTGGGTGCAGACGCCTTGGGTTTCGTGTTTTACGATAAAAGTCCCAGAGCCGTTACCCCCTTGCAAGTGGCGCAATGGCTAAAAACAGTTGCACCTTGGGCAACGCCTGTGGGCTTGTTTGTGAACCCCGGGGAACAATGCGTGGAAAATTGTCTCAAAGCTATACCGAACCTCACCTTGCAGTTTCACGCCGATGAGACAAACGAATTTTGCCGGCAGTTCGGTGCACCGTTCTTCAAGGCGGCGAGAATGCGGTCCGGGTTGGATTTAAATGCATTTTGTAATGATTTTCCAGACGCAAACGCTATTTTGGTGGATGCATTTGTTGAGGGTTATGGCGGTGGCGGACATGCATTTGATTGGACATTGCTGCCCGATACAGCCAAGTTTTCCAAACCGCTGATTCTGTCGGGTGGCTTGAACCCTGACAATGTAGGGTTGGTCATTTCAAAAGTGCGACCCTATGCGGTGGATGTGTCCAGTGGTATTGAAGTGTCGCGCGGAGAGAAATCTCCCGCGAAAATGCAGGCCTTTTGCAAAGCTGTGGTTTCAGCTGACAGGAATTTGAATGAACAAGCCTTATGATTTACCAGACCCTTCGGGGCACTTCGGCCCTTACGGTGGTGCTTTCGTTTCTGAAACCTTGGTACACGCACTTGATGAATTGAAGGCTGCGTACGCACGGTACCGTGTTGATCCCGAATTCATCGCAGAGTTTCAGGATGAATTGAAGCATTTTGTTGGGCGTCCCAGCCCGGTCTACCACGCAAAACGCTGGTCACAACGCATGGGTGGAGCGCAGATCTACTTCAAGCGGGAAGATCTGAATCACACGGGTGCCCACAAGGTGAATAACTGCATCGGTCAGGCCTTGCTTGCCCGTCGCATGGGCAAGCCCCGTGTCATTGCAGAAACCGGTGCGGGTCAGCATGGTGTTGCCACGGCAACTGTTGCCGCCCGTTATGGAATGGAATGCATTGTTTACATGGGCCAGGAAGACGTTGCCAGACAAGCGCAAAACGTCTTCAGAATGAAATTGCTCGGCGCAACTGTAGTGCCGGTCACCAGCGGTTCAAAAACCCTGAAAGATGCCTTGAACGAGGCCATGCGCGACTGGGTCACCAACGTTGAAAACACCTTCTATATTATTGGTACCGTGGCCGGTCCCCATCCTTATCCCATGCTGGTTCGCGATTTTCAAAGCGTCATCGGACAGGAATGCATAGAGCAAATGCCGGGCAGGGCCGGGCGACAACCCGATTTTGTCGTGGCTTGCGTTGGAGGCGGTTCGAATGCCATGGGTATTTTCCATCCTTACATCAACCATGAAAATGTTCGTCTGATCGGTGTGGAAGCCGCGGGCGAAGGTATGGAAACCGGTCGTCATGCCGCATCGCTGGCAGCAGGCAGTCCGGGTGTGTTGCACGGTAACCGCACTTATCTCCTGCAAAGCGAAGATGGTCAGATTATCGAAACACATTCGGTTTCTGCGGGTTTGGACTATCCGGGTGTGGGGCCTGAACACGCTTGGCTAAAAGACAGCGGTCGTGCCGAATATGTTGGCATCACCGATGCCGAGGCGCTGCAAGCCTTTCACGATTGTTGCCGTATTGAGGGCATTATTCCTGCGTTGGAAAGCAGCCATGCCTTGGCCTATGCAGCCAAGTTGGCCGCCACCTTGCCATCAGACCAAATTATTCTGGTGAACTTGTCCGGGCGTGGCGACAAAGACATGCACACAGTTGCGCGTCAGTCAGGTGCTGATTTCTATTGTCACCCAGACTGCCGCACGGGCGCACAAAAAGCCTGTGGCGCTTAAAGCCCCGCGGCAAACAAAGGGTTTATGAATATGTCCAGAATTAAGCAGTGTTTTGAAAAATTGAAGTCGGAAGGTCGCAAGGGTTTGATTCCCTTTGTCACGGCAGGCGATCCGAGCCCGGACAATACAGTGGAAGTGATGCACGCATTGGCACTTGCCGGTGCTGACGTCATTGAATTGGGTGTTCCGTTCTCCGACCCAATGGCCGATGGCCCTGTGATTCAGCGCTCAAGCGAAAGGGCTTTGGCCAAAGGCGTGGGTTCCTTGAAAGTGCTGGAGTTTGTACGGCAGTTTCGCGAAACCAACCAGACCACACCGGTTGTGCTGATGGGCTATGCCAATCCGATAGAGCGCATGGGTGAAAAATTGTTCGTGGAACGGGCAAAAGCAGCCGGTGTAGACGGAGTGCTGGTGGTGGATTACCCGCCCGAGGAAGCCACTGAATTTGCGGCGCTGCTCAAGGCATCTCAGCTTGACCCCATTTTTCTGCTGGCGCCCACTTCAACAGAAACCCGCATTGAAAAGGTGGCAAAGGCCGCCAGTGGCTACATTTATTATGTTTCCTTGCTCGGCGTTACAGGTGCTGCAAACCTGGATTCCAAGGCGGTGGGTTCTCAGATTCCTATCATCAGACAGCATTCGGACCTGCCTGTGGGTGTTGGTTTTGGTATTCGCGATGCGGAGTCCGCCTGTGCAGTGGCCGATTCAGCGGATGCGGTTGTTATTGGTTCTGCCTTGATCAAGGCACTGGAGTCTGAAAGTCCGGAACGTGCCCCTGCGGTGGTGACAGCGTTTCTAGCGCCTATCCGGGCAGCGTTGGATCAGCAGTTTTCACATAAAAAATAAAATTTACAAATATTTGAATCTCAGGGATGTGCTGTTATGAATTGGATCGAGAATTTATTGCCCCCGCGCATGTCGCGGGCACCTGGAGAAGCGCCGAAAAAGTCGGTACCTGAAGGCTTGTGGGTCAAGTGCCCAGGTTGCGATGCGGTTTTATACAACACCGATTTACTAAAAAATTCATCTGTTTGCCCCAACTGTTCTCATCACATGCGCATCGACGCACGCACGCGCCTTGATCTGCTGCTAGACGCCGATGAACGCTTTGAGTTGGGCCAGGAAATCGAACCTGTGGACAGTCTGGATTTTGTCGACAGCCGGCCGTACAAAGAGCGGATTCGCCAAGCGGTTGAAGAGACAGGCGAAACAGACGCCTTGATCGTCATGGGTGGCTGCATACATGAACAACCCGTTATCGTGGCCTGCTTTGAGTTCGAATTCATGGGGGGGTCCATGGGGTCTGTGGTCGGCGAGCGTTTTTGTCGCGCCGTTCAGGTCGCCATTGATCAAAACGTGCCGTTCATCAGCATTGCTGCTTCCGGAGGCGCCAGAATGCAAGAGGGACTGAGTTCCTTGATGCAGATGGCAAAGACCTCCGCGATGATCGCCAAACTCGGACAGGCCCGCTTGCCCTATGTTTCCGTACTGACAGACCCGACCATGGGTGGCGTCTCCGCAAGTTTCGCGTTTTTGGGCGATATCGTGATTGGTGAGCCCAAGGCCCTCATTGGTTTTGCAGGTCCGCGTGTTATTGAGCAGACTGTTCGCGAAGTATTGCCCGATGGTTTTCAGCGTTCCGAGTTTTTGATGCAAAAAGGAGCGCTCGACATGATTGTGGATAGACGCAACATGCGTTCTACACTGGGCCGTTTGCTTGCCATGCTGCTCAGACAACCTTCTCCGGCAGCCAGCACATGACCGCGCTTCCTGTACCGAGTACAGACGCCCCTCTGGATGAATGGTTGTCCTATGTAGAAAGCATTCACGCCAAGCCCATCGACATGGGGTTGGACAGGGTGCGGGCGGTGGCATTGAAAATGGGTTGGAATCTGTCCTCCTACCTGCTTGACAAAGCGGGCGAAGGGTTTGATGACACAGCGGTTTTCAATGCGAACGAACCAGTCGTCATTACGGTTGGCGGTACCAACGGCAAAGGTTCGACCTGCGCGATGCTTGAGAGCATTTTGCTGCAAAGCGGTTACAAGGTTGGCATGTACACCTCTCCGCACCTGCTCAGTTTTACGGAGCGTGCCCGCATTAATGGCGAGGCGGTCGAAGACGCTGAAATGGTGGCGGCTTTGCAAAAAGTAGAACTTGAGCGCGGACAAACCAGCCTGAGCTATTTTGAATTCACCACGCTGGCCATTTTGCATCTGTTTTTTACCAAACAGCTCGATGTTTTGGTGTTGGAGGTGGGTCTCGGCGGTCGTCTGGATGCAGTCAACATTATTAACGCGGATTGTGCCGTGGTGACCAGCGTCGACATCGACCACGTTGAGTACCTGGGCCCCACACGCGAACACATCGGGCGTGAGAAAGCCGGTATTTTCAGGGCGGGTCGCCCAGCCATCGTGAGTGACCCCCAGCCACCGGCCTCGTTAATTGAAGTGGCCACAGCACTGCACTCAGATCTCTGGTTGTTCGGACGCGATTTCAATTATCAAGGAGACCGTCAGCAGTGGGGTTATGCAGGTAGGGCAGTGCGCCGTGGTGCAATTGCCTACCCCGCATTGAGAGGTGCCAATCAGTTGTTGAACGCCTCAGCCGTGTTGGCAGCATTTGAATCCCTGCGGAGTCGTTTGGCCATTCCTGCACAGTCTGTGCGTCAGGGTTTTGCGTTGGTAGATTGGCCCGGTCGTTTTCAAGTGCTTCCCGGCTTGCCTGCCATTGTGCTGGATGTAGCGCACAACCCCCACGCGGCTGCGCATTTGCGTTCCAATCTGGATGGCATGGGTTTTCATCCTTTCACCCACGCTGTGTTCGGTATGTTGGCAGATAAAGATGTTGAGGCGGTCATTCATCACCTAAAAGACAAAGTGGACCACTGGCATCTGGTTTCCACAACCGGTGCCCGAGGCCTTTCAGCCAGCGAGTTGTTGGAAAAATTGCGCAGTCAGGGTGTTCAGGGCGAAGCCTTTGATTGGGCTGCGAATGCAAAATCGCGGCGTCAGGGTGGAATTGCGAAGCAGGCACCTGAAAAAACCGTGCAAATTTATGATCAGATTGCGCAAGCATTCAATGTTGCGAAAGAAGGGGCTGATCAGAATGATAGAATCGTGGTCTTCGGCTCTTTCCTGACTGTCGCCGCAGTCATGAAAGCTCGTCAAAAGGTCAAATAGGGCGCTATAGGCGTACTTTCCATGGGGTTGAAATCAGTTTTGGGGGCTTCTAAAGAAGCGACATCAAAGAAAAGCGCACCGCGCAATGAGTCGTCTCGTCCAGAGCCCGTTGATGAGCATAAGCTCAAAGCGAGGCGTCGCCTGATTGGCTCGGTGGCCTTGCTGCTGATTGCAATCATCGTTCTGCCGATTGTTCTCGAAGACGAGCCCAAACCCGTGCCGGAAGATATTCAATTGCGCATTCCATCAAAAGATGCCGCAATTGACTTGAACAAAGCCAGTGCGCCGGTACTGTCGCCCACTGAAAGTGCAAGCGCGGAGCCAGCAGTGAAATCTGAAGCCGCGGTACCCAAGCCTACGCCACCCGTGGCCAAGCCAGAGGTGCCTGTTGCAAAGCCAGAGGTGCCTGTTCTGAAAACAGAACCGCCCAAGCAGGAAACAGTACGCAAGCCCGAGCCTGTTCAAAAAGTGGAACCGGTCAAGGTTGCGCCCAAAGAAGTCATCAAAGACGTGCCGAAAGACTCCCACAAAGATGCGGTCAAAGAGCCTGTGAAGGAAACTCACAAGCCGACCAGCAAATTGCCGGTGGTGCCTGCAGACGATCCCATCGCAAGTTTTGCCAACAAGCCGGTCGCCCCTGCAGCCACGAAGCCTGAGGCGCCTGTCGCGCGATCCAACCATTGGGTTCAGATCGGCGCGTTTTCCAATGAATCGAAGGCCAGGGATATTGCCAGTCAGATTCGCGGAAAAGGTTTTCCAGCCGTGACGGAAGTCATCAGGAATCCATCCGGAGAACTCTACCGGGTGAGGGTCGGCCCCCTTGAAACCAAGGAATCAGCGAACAAGGCCAAAGACAATTTGTCAAAGTCCGGTTTTGAAGGTGCTTTGATTCAATGACCGAATTTGATTATGTGGTGCTGGCAATCCTTGCATTGTCCATCGCCATTTCGATTTTGCGGGGCTTGGTCAAAGAGGTGTTGTCTTTGTTGAATTGGGCCGCGGCGTTTTATGTCGCCAACCGTTATTCCGAAGAAGTCGCCTTGCAACTGGCTTGGGCGGAGCAGTTGTCTGCACCGATGAAAGCCTTGTTAGGTTGCGGTGTTGTGTTTGTTTTGTCGATGTTGTTGGGTTCGGTGTTCATCGCACTCATCACGCGTTTGGTCTCAGCGGCCGGTTTGAGTTTTGCTGATCGGGGTCTGGGTGT
>JBEIKS010000122.1:0-7397 GCA_040379625.1 Burkholderiaceae bacterium | reverse complement strand
TGCAAAGGAAACTTGAAGCAGAAGGAATCAGGTTTCAAACCCTGCTTGACCAATACCGGGAAGCACTGGCCAAACGCTATTTGCAAGACCTGCACCTTGACGTGGAATCTATTGCCATGAAGCTCGGATTTGAAGACAGAAGAAGCTTCACACTGGCTTTCAAACGCTGGACGCAGCAAACCCCAAGACAATGGCGGCAGCAGAACTGATTAAGCTACCTTTTAAAACAACAAGTTGGCAAAAAGTGCTGAAAAATTGAGTTAACAGCGCGCTAAGACTTTGCACATTCACGATCATTTAGCTACTATTACAAAAAAAGTGATAAAAAATTAAACCCGTAACCTTGTGAAACAAGGTTTGGCCTTTGAGACACTCATGTTCATTCTTAATACATTTTCCGCCAGATTTGCTTGCCTCAGGCAGCATCACAAGCTGTCAACACAAGAACTGGCCAGTTTTTTGTCCATCAGTGAAGAAAAGGCGAAAGCCCTTGAAACCGGAACCGCCAGCCCGACCCAAGGAGTGCTCAGCCGTTTCGAACAACTGGAGCGCCTGGAACAATTCGCTCGACGTGTGGCCTGATTCCATCACCCCTGACACCCCTGATTGCCCCCTCCCCCAACGGGAAACCCGCTTAAATCTGCAGAAGCAAATTTAAAATTCATCCATGGTCATTTATCGGTTAAGATACGATTGTCTAAGACAATTTGTCTCATTTAACCTAAACATAACCGGGGTGTCGCCATGAATGCAGAGTGCAAGAAGCTGGTTTTCCTTCTTGAAGACAACCTGCCGCTTCGGGAAGTGATGAAAGACGTTTTGAAGTTTCAATTGCCCAGCGACTGCGAAGTCCACGATTTCTCACAACTCGCCGAACTCAAGCGCGCTTGCGAGCAAGCTCAACCCGCGCTTATTGTGACGGACCTGGACGTTTTAGATGCGCGACCGGCTGAGGTTATCGATTTTCTTCAGGCAGACATTCCGCCCAGCCTTGCCGTCATTATTTCCAGCGGCAGCCGTGAATACACCAGCGTTTTAGCCCGCCAAAGCCGGTTTAAGGTTTACACCAAGGGGGCTCCCATGGGTATTTTGACCGCGTTTTTGGACAGTTGCATGCCGCATCAAAATTCGCCGTCTACATAAAACCACAACCCGTCTTCCCTAAGAAACCTGCTGCGCTCTGACAGTCTTTGTGCTGCACCACCGCCGGGTTCCCGGAAACGGGCCACAAAACTCACATACGCAGTGTCTCCAGCAGTTTCGCATTTGCCCACAGCCAGCCCCAGCCATTTCAAGTCGCCGTCTTCACGGGTGTTTAACTGTTGTGGTCGCGTGCTGCTGTGCCAGGTGGCCAGCAAATAAGCGTCCAGGTTCTGCGTGTAGGCACAATAGCGCGAGCGCATCAGTTGCTCTGCGGTGCCGGCGGGCTTTTTGCCCAGCAAGAACGGCTCACAGCAGGCAGAAAACAAAATGCCCCCGCAGGGGCATTCCAAAGATTTTTTCTTTGACATCAGAGGCTTGCTTACTTGGGTGCCATTCGGATGGCGCCATCAAGACGGATGGTTTCACCGTTGAGCATCGGGTTTTCAATGATTTGCTGAACCAGTTGGGCATATTCCACAGGCCGCCCCAGACGTGACGGAAACGGCACCTGCATACCCAAGGAAACACGGGCTTCTTCTGGCAAGCTCATCAGCATGGGCGTTTCAAACAGGCCCGGTGCAATGGTCATGACACGAATGCCATTGCGAGCCAGATCGCGGGCGACGGGCAGTGTCATGCCAACCACGCCGGCCTTTGACGCAGAATAAGCGGCCTGCCCCATCTGACCATCGAACGCCGCCACTGAAGCGGTGTTGATAATGACGCCCTGCTCGCCGTTTTCATTGGGTTTTTGCCCCGCCATGGCCACTGCTGCCAGACGAATCATGTTGAAGGTACCAATCAGGTTGATGCGGACGACCCGCTCAAACAAGTCGAGCGGATGTGCGCCTTCCTTGCCGACTGTTTTGCAAGGGTTGCCCACACCCGCGCAATTCACCAAGCCAGACAAACCACCCATGGCCTTGGCCGCTTCAATGGCGGCGGTGGCATCGGCTTCCTGGCTGACGTCGCAGCGTACAAAACAGGCATTTGTACCCAATTCAGCCGCCAGTGCATTGCCCAAGGCCTCGTTGAGGTCGGCAATCACCACTTTGGCACCCTGCGCATGCAGGCGTTTTACAGTGGCTTCACCCAGGCCGGATGCTCCGCCTGTGACAATAAATACATTCTGGTTGATATTCATTACGTTTCGTCTCCTCTGGTTGATTCAGTACATTGCCGTGCAACATACGCTCAAACGAACGTCATTTGGCTAACGCGACAGGATTTCCTGCGCCTGCGTCCATTCCCGTATGTTTTCCCGCAAAGTCTTCAAAACAGCAGAGTGTATCTGACTGACGCGCGATTCGTTTACGCCCAGCACCGCTCCAATTTCCCGCAGCGTCATGTCGTGCTCGTAGTAGAGGCTGAGCGTCATTTTTTCGCGCTCCGGCAAGGCTTCAATAAAACCGGTGAGGGTTCGCTTGAATTCCTCATGCTCCAGCACGTCCATTTGATCGTGGCGAAGCACCACAAGCTTTTCAACAATGCTCATTCCCTCGCCGTCTTCCTCGGCCATGTCTTCAATGAACATCACCTGACCGCTGTTGATGGCGGTCACGGCTTCCTGATATTCATCCAGAGACATTTCCAGCGCTTTTGCACATTCTGCCAATGTGGGTTTTCTGCCCAACTCATGTTCCAGCAATTGTGTGGCTTGTTCTATTTGGCGCTGCACTTTGCGCAGGGAGCGCGACATGGTGTCTTGCTCGCGCAATTCGTCCATGATGGCGCCGCGGATGCGTGAAGCGGCATAGGCCTCGAAATGGTCGCCTTCGGCGGGGGTGTATTTTTCAATGGCCTGCATCAGGCCGATGGTGCCAACCTGAATAAGGTCATCAATTTCAACATTGGGAGGCAAACGCTGCCCGATCTGGTAGGCAAGACGGCGCACCAACGGGTAGAACTGCTCAAAGAGCAGGCTGCGATCAACGGTTCCGCGGCGGTTATACATCGCCACCCGTCCGCTTTGAAAGGTCTAGGCGTTGCATGTCAGAAGGTCATTTCTGAAGGGTCGATCTGCATGGGTTGCTCATTTTGCAACAAGCCGAGCTGTTCCCAATGCGCCTCAAACGCAGACAGGTCAAATGTTTGGCGCACCATGGGCAACAAGGCTTGGCGCACCAGAAACAGCGGATCGGCCAAATGCAGGTCCTCTGGAACACGCTGCCCCACAGACACATAGCAGACCGGCAACTGGTGGCGCAAAACCACATCCAGACTGCCGCCCAACTGGTGGCATTCATCGAGCTTGCAGACAATGCTGCCGTACAAGCCCGTGCCCATGAAACGCTCTGTCACGTCTGCCTGCACCTGTGCCTGGCTGGCGGCATTCAACACCAGCAACTTGCGCACCTTGTGCGCATCAAAAGACTCAATGAAAGTTTTTGTGCGCAGGTCGCGGGGGCTTAAGCCCATGGTGTCCACCAGCACAATGCTGGCGTCGCTGCTGCGTTGTATGGCTTGGGTCAGGGCTTCGTCTGATGCAGCCACATGCACATTCACACCAAGCACCTTGCCGTAAATCTTGAGTTGATCAACCGCGCCAATCCGGTAGGTGTCTGTGGTGATGATGGCCACGGAGCCTTTGCCATGCAAGGCCAGACAACGGGCTGCAATTTTTGCGATGCTGGTGGTTTTACCGGAACCAGTGGGCCCAACCAGCGCATAAACGCCCGGGTCGTCCACGAGTTCACGGGGGGCTTGCTGGCTGGCAATCTGTTGCACCAGACTGCGCACAGTCCAGCCTCGGGCCTGCGCCAACGACTGGCTTTCAGGCAGGCGGTTCAGAATGGCGCGCGCCACATCGGAAGAAATACCTTGAGCGAACAGGTCTTGCCACACTTGCGCGCGTTGCGGGTATGCGGTGATCCAGTCAGACCAATCGTTGTTTTCAGCCAGCGGTTGCGGTTCAGGGCTTTCAAGCACAGCCACTGCTGCAAGCTCCGGGCCTTGCCGGGGGGGTTGTTCCGGCTCTTCCAGAGAAAACAACACTTCCACGCCCTGCTGCGTTTCCTGTGTGGAAAGCACGATAACGTCGTCGCCGTAGCGTTCCCTGATCAAACGCATGGCCTCTGCCGCTGTAATCCCCGATTGCCGATAAATCAACCCTGCCCTCCAATGACCGTGCACACTGATATTTTACGTGCCTCGGGAATTTCACTGTGCGCAAGCACCGTGAGCATGGGCGACGCTCTGCGCAACATGCGCGCCAAAGGCAGGCGCATGCGGTCAGGCACCAACAATACAGCGGTCTGGCCTTGGGCTTCCATGCGGCTGGCTTCTTGTGCGCAGCGCGTGGTCAGAGAGTCGGCCAGCCCGGGTTCTATCACCCATTGATCTGGCGAGGCATTCTGGTTGGATTGTGCCAGTATTCTCTCCAGATTGGGATCTAAAACCATCACGGCCAGTTCATCTTGCCCGACGGAGAGCTGTTGAACAATGGAGGCAGACAGCGTAATGCGCACGGCAGCAGTGAGGTCAGAGGCCGATTGCGTGCGTGAAGCCCAGTCCAGCAAGGTATCAATGATGCTGCGCATGTCGCGCAAATGTACGCCTTCGTCCAGCAAGTTTTGAAACACGCGCTGCACGGTTGAAAGCGACAGCATCTTCGGCGTCAGCTCTTCCACCAGTTTCGGATGTGCCTTGCTGAAGTGCTCCAGCAACTCTTGCAACTCGCTGCGACCAAACAATTTGGCGGCCTGCGTCAGCAACACATGCGAAATGTGGGTGGCCACCACGGTGGGTGCATCCACCACCGTGTAACCGCTGAGTTTGGCCTGCTCTTTGTACTTTGAGTCTATCCAGTAGGCGGGCAAACCGAAAGCCGGATCAACACCTGCGACGCCCGGCAACTTCATGGTGACGTTGCCCGGATCAATGGCCAGGAAATACTTGGGTTGAGCTTCAGACTCTGCCACCGCCACGCCATTGATAAGAATCCGGTAGTTGTTGGCACCCAGATCCAGGTTGTCGCGAATGTGAATGGTGGGCGGCAGGAAACCGACATCTTGCGTAAATTTCCTGCGAATGGCGCGAACGCGGCGCAGCAGGTCGCCGTCGCTGCTGTTGTCCACCAGGGGAATCAGGCGGTAGCCAATTTCAAGGGCAATGCTGTCCACAGGTTTCAGGTCTGCCCACGTGGCCTCGCCGGGCTCTTTGGTTGCGGCGGAAACAGCGGCGTCCAGCACCTCGGGTTCGGGGTTGGCAAGCCTGAGGGACACTTTCCAGGCGGCATAACCCAAGGCACCGGCAAAGGTCAAAAATGCAAAGTTTGGCATGCCGGGAATCATGCCCATCAAGGCCATGATACCGGCTGAAATGCCCAACACTTGGGGTGACCTGAACAGTTGCGAAGCCACTTGGGTGCCAATGTCCTGCCCCTGCCCCACGCGGGCCACCACCAGACCTGCAGCCACTGAAATCACCAGCGCGGGAATTTGTGCCACCAGACCATCACCGATGGCCAACATCACATACTTGCGAGCGGCCTCTGCAAACGGCAGGTTGTGCTGCATCATGCCCACCGCCAGGCCACCGACCACGTTCACCAGCAAAATCAGAATACCGGCGATGGCATCGCCGCGCACAAACTTGCTGGCACCGTCCATGGAACCGTAAAACTCGGCCTCCTGGGCGGTTTCCACGCGGCGGCGCTTGGCCTCTGCTTCGTTAATCAAGCCGGCGTTCATGTCGGCATCAATGGCCATTTGTTTACCGGGCATTGCATCAAGTGTGAAACGGGCCGCCACTTCGGCAATCCGGCCTGCGCCTTTGGTAATCACCACAAAGTTGATCACCATTAAAATGGTGAACACCACAATGCCCACTGCAAAGTTGCCACCCACCAGAAAATGGCTGAAGGCTTCAATGACCTTACCGGCGGCATCCGTGCCTTCGTGGCCGTGCATCAGCACCACACGGGTAGAAGCCACATTCAAACTCAAGCGCAGCAAGGTGGTGACCAGCAACACCGTGGGAAAGGAAGAAAAATCCAGTGGCCGGGTGGTGTAGAGGCTGGCAATCACCACCATCAGGGAAATTGCAATATTGAAAGAAAACAGCAGATCAAGCGCCGTGGCGGGCAAAGGCAAAATCATCATCGCCAGAATGATCAGAATGACCGCTGGCGCGCCCATCTTTCTAACTGTTCTGTGTTGATGCCTTGACGCAGAAACTCATTGAATGTCGTTGCTGACATACTCATGCTCCTTGCTGACGACGGGCTGCCAAAATGCGTGCAGCGGCCAGTCGGCCCGACAATTCGTCGGTGGTTTTCTGTTCGCGTTTGGCCAGGGCTTGCGCCTCACTGTTGGCCAGGCGGCTTAGCAGTGCCTCATAGCGCATCCGCTCTATGCGGGTTTGCAACAGCGCCTCAGACACCTGCTGAATTTGCGACATCACTTTGTCGGCCTCTGCAGTCTGCGTACTCAGTGCGGTTTCAATGCGGGCCACGAATTTGTCGTGGCTGCGCAGATGTCCGCCTGTTTTGCCAGTTTGCTGCAAATGCTGTTGAAAATACTCACCCAGATAAGTTTCCAGCGACTGCCGGGTGGCTTTGATGCGGTTCAGACTGTTTTGCAAATTGGACAAGTTGCGCGCCAAATTTTCCTGACGCTTGTCGCACTGCTCCATCAACAAATTCAGGCTGTGCTTCACGCAGCACCCCGCTGCAGCGGGAACAAGGTCGCCAAACCAGCCACGCTGGTTTCGAAATCGGCGCGGTCGCTGATGTTCTGCTGTAAAAATTCACGAATACTTGGAAACTGTTCAATGGCCTTGTCGAGTTCCAGGTCTGCGCCCTTTGCATAGGCGCCGATGGAAATCAGATCCTGATTGCGCAAGTAACGGCTGAAAGAAGCCTTAAGACGCTTGGCACGTTCGAAATGAACCGGATCCACCATGCCGTGCATGACACGGGAAATGGACTGCTCAATGTCAATGGCAGGGTAGTGGCCGGACTCAGCCAGTTTTCGGGTTAAAACGAAGTGTCCGTCCAGAATGGCTCGTGCGCAGTCGGCAATCGGGTCTTGTTGATCATCGCCTTCGGCCAGTACGGTGTAAAAAGCTGTGATGGAACCTTCATGTTCGCCGGCATTGCCAGCACGTTCAACCAAAGCCGGCAATTTTGCAAACACCGAAGGCGGATAACCCTTGGTGGCGGGGGCTTCGCCCACAGACAACGCGATTTCACGCTGCGCCATGGCATAACGGGTCAGCGAATCCATGATCAGCAGTACGTCGTGCCCCTGCTC
>JBEIKS010000121.1:0-7469 GCA_040379625.1 Burkholderiaceae bacterium | reverse complement strand
TCGGCGGGCAACACAGCCAGTGACCGGTCAAGCACCGCCACTACTGAGGAAATTACCCACAGGGTAATGGCAATGGGAACCCAAACCAACAGGCCCGTGACCAAATAACGGCGCAGTGCTTGCATGGAATTACTCAGCCTTTCCGGCCGCCGGCGTGGGCGCCGGTGCACTCACCGGCGCAGCGGCAGGCTTTGCATCACTGGCCGCTGGCGTGCTTGAAGAAGCGCCGGCATCTGCCGCTGGCGCTGCAGCGGTGTTTTTGGATGCGTCTTTGACCGGCTCTTTCTTGGCGCCGCCATCGCGAAAATCGGTGACATACCAACCCGAGCCCTTCAGCTGAAAACCCGGAGCAGAGAGTTGTTTTTTGAAATTCGGAGTTGCGCAGGAAGGGCAGTCCGTCAAAGGCTCGTCACTGAGCTTTTGCAGGACATCTTTGTCAAAACCACAGCTTTCACATCGGTAAGCGTAAATTGGCACGGCGTCAGGTCGAATCAAAGGAACACAACCCGCTATTGTAAAACGAGACGGGCCGGTTGACCAACCAGATCAGTGGATTGCCCGGCAATCAGCCAAAATGGCGTTCCCCGCGAGCCGGCCTTGCCTTTTGCGCCTGCTTTGGTCACACACTTGGTATGATTAAGGCTGATTTCTTCACACCAGAACTCAAGCAATGTCCGATCAGCCCCAGCGAAACACCCCACAGACCGAGGAAAATAGCACTGCGCTGTCCGCCTGGGTCAAGGCCTTGTGCGTCACTGTTGAGCAACATGGACTGAATGCCGAAGACCTGTGCGCCCGGGCAGGTTTGCCGCACGAAAAACTGAACAACCCCAAAGAGCGCATACCCGTGCGCATCAGCCGCAAGCTCTGGGACATGGCGGTGCTGGAAACGCAAGATGAAGCCTTGGGTTTGAAAATGATCAAGAACCTGCACGCCGCCCATTTTTACACCTTGGGTTACGCTGTTTTGGCCAGTGAAAACCTCAGGGAAGCTTTCAAGCGCATGAGCGACTTCGCGTTGCTGATCACCAACTCCGGGCAACTGCTGGTGGAAGAAAGCACAGACGAAGTTCGCATCAAGCTGTGCCCGGACGCAGGCAGCCCGGCGTCCCTCTACTCCATTGACGCCTTCATGGCCTTGTTGGCCAATACCTGCTTGCTATTGGCGGACTCGAACTTTCGCTTCAACGGCATCTATCTGCAGCGACCAGAACCCAGCGCACACGCCCTGCCAGAGTTCAAGCGCAGCTTTGGCGCCCCCCTGCATTTTGCCTCTGCTGAAAACGCACTGGCTTTGCCGAAACACTGCTTCGAACAAGCGCTGAAGGGCGGAAACGCCGCCGTCTCCGGGCATCTGGACTTATTGAATCGCGAAGCACTGGAAGCCCTGCGCCCGAAACGTCTCACCGATGATGTAAAGCGCTGGATTCAATCCCAACTGGGGAAACACACCCTGACCGACGACCTTGCCGCCCGCCATTTCCACATGAGTGCACGCACACTGCAGAGAAAACTGGCCGAAGAAGGCACCAGTTTTTCCACGCTGACCGACCAAATCCGCAGCGAGCAAGCACACCATGCACTCACAAAAACCCAAAACCCGCTCACCGCTGTTGCACTGGACCTCGGGTTTTCAGATGCCTCGGCCTTAAGCAGAGCCTGCAAGCGATGGTTTGGCAAAAGCCCCTCCGATTTGCGCGGCACTGGCTGACTCATTTCAGCAAATGGCTTGGCCCGTTAAGGCAACTCAAAGTACGCGCAAACAGCGATATTGACTCCACAGAAACCAATATTTTGAGCAAGAGGGGCCAAGATGATTCCACGCACACTATTTACACACGAACACGAAGAGTACCGCCGACAGGTCAGACGCTTCTTCGAAGAAGAAGTTGCACCCCACCACGCCCGTTGGGAAGAGCAAAACCACGTGGACCGCAGCATCTGGAACCGCGCTGGCGAGTTGGGTCACCTGTGCATGTCCATGCCCACGGAATACGGCGGTTCAGGCGTGGACCGCTTGTTCAGCGTCATTCAAATGGAAGAACAGTGCCGCATCGGTGCCTCCGGTATCGGCTTTGGCTTGCACAACGACATCGTAGCGAACTATGTCAATAACTTCGGCAACGAAGATCAAAAGCAGCGCTACTTGCCGAAAATGGCCAGTGGCGAGATGGTGGGCGCCATCGCCATGACAGAACCCGGCACAGGCTCTGATTTGCAAGCCATTAAAACCACCGCAATTTCCCGCGGCGACCACTACGTGCTCAACGGCTCGAAAATCTTCATCACCAACGGCTATTTGTCTGATCTGGTGGTGGTGGTTGCCAAAACAGGCCCGGCCAACGGGGGTGCGCAAGCCATTTCCTTGCTGCTGGTAGAAGCCGACAGCGTTGGCTTCACAAAAGGCAAGCCCTTGAAAAAGGTGGGCATGAAAGCCCAAGACACCTGTGAGCTGTTCTTCAACAATGTTGTGGTTCCCAAAGAAAACCTGCTCGGCCCTGAAGGCGGCGGCTTTTTCATGTTGATGAAAGAATTGCCTTGGGAGCGTCTGATTATTGCCATCACCTCTGTGGCGGGTGCGGAAGCAGCGTTTGAAGAAACGCTGAAATACACACGCGACAGAACCGCCTTCGGCAAAACCATTGCCAGCTATCAGGTCAATCGGTTTACATTGGCTGAACTGAAAACCAAAATACAGATAGGCCGCACTTTTATTGACCGCTGCCTTGAGTTGGTGCTTCAGGACAAACTGGATGTGGACACCGCCGCCATGGCGAAATGGTGGGCCACAGACATGGCCGATGAAGTCATTGACGCTTGCGTACAACTGCACGGCGGCTATGGCTACATGCTGGAATATCCAATTGCACGCATGTATGTGGACGCACGCGCTTCACGTATTTACGGTGGCACCAACGAGATCATGAAAGAGTTGATCGCCCGCCAGCTGTAATGTTTTCACGCACGGCAAGGGCTGCGCCATCAGCGCGGCTCCTTGCCGGAGCCCTGCCATCTTCGATTCCCAGTCTTCAACACCCCGCCTTTTTTTCATCCGCCTTATTTGCCTCTTATTTATTCGGAGCTTCTTTCTTCATTCATAACCGCCTTCCTGACCCTCCGCTTCCACGGATTTCCTGACTTTTTCAGTGGCTTCGCGCCGGGCCGGTGTCTGCCGGTTTTCAAAAACAGACTGCCACCCCCCTTGCCCCACCAGCACCTTCTCTTGGGCTTGCTCGTCCGCTGCTTTTTCGCGCAGGCTGAGACTGGCATTGCCCTGCCCGTTTGCAGCCCCAAAAGACTGCGACGCCTGCGGCAACAACACGCCCTGTTTTTTCGTGTAGCGCAACAGGCGGTGCCCCTTCGGCAACGCAGCGCCGCCAAGCGCGTGGGCAGTAACATGCTGCCCACGGTCAATTGCTGTTGCCTGCTGCGGCTTTAATTCAGGCAGTGGGGCCACAGCCTGCGCTTTACCCCCCATTTTTTTCGTGCTGCCCCGCAAATCCAGACCGGCAGGCGCATGAATTTCAATGGCTCCGTTGCTCAGACGAATGCGCGCGCCGCCCGATTGCAACTCGACAAATTTTGCCGCACGCAGCGACACCCCCTGCTCGCTCGAAGTGATTTCCACCGCCTCAGCCGCCTGAATTTGTAGGGCACCGGAAAACGCCTGAAGCAGCAAGCCCTCAGTTTCCGATTGCAGGCGTATGCCGCCTGATGCGGCATACAGCCCCACCCCCTTCTGGGCATTCAGGCTCAACCGGGCCTGCGTCATCAAGAGCATGTCGGCACCGGACCGCTGGCTCATCAACCCGCCGCTGCTCAATGCCAGCTCGCCCGTGGCCGCCGCATACCACCCCGCAGCGCTGTGCTGAACCAATGCCGGTTGCCTGAAACTCACAATGGCGTCGCCTGTCGCAGGCTGGGGAACAAACGCCTGCACCGGCAGGCTTGTTGAGCCACCGCAACGTTGCTGCGCCTGTTTCAACAAGGCGTCATCCACCACCTGCTGTACCCGCCACTGGGCCAACAAAGGCGCCAGTGCCATCAGCGGGCCATGACCATCGGCTGCAAAAGTGCTCAATAAAACACCGGCGCCTGCACGCAGGCTACCCGCCCCCTGCGTCTGAATTTCCCAACCCACCCCGCGCAAACTCGCCAACCCCCGCTGCCTCGGGGTGGTGACAGCACCCAACGCAAGCCGGGTGTCCGCCACATCGCAAGCCAGGCGCAACTGCAAGTGCCCCGGCGTGTCATCAAACACCAGTTCACTGCCCTGCCGGTTGTGCGCCAACTGCAAACCAGACCCCTCACCTGAACCCGCCGAAACACCGCAAGCCTCACCGGGCAGCACGCGTGTACGAATGCCGCTCAACGCAGCGTCATGGGGCAAATGCGCCAAGTTGCCTGCCGCGGCCGGCAAATTCGCGGCGTTGTAAACGCTGCCCATCACCATGGGACGGTCCGGATGTCCACCCATGAACTGAACCACCACTTCATCGCCCACCCTGGGCAACCAGACATGTCCGTAGCCTTGCGACGCCACCGCTTGTGCAACGCGCAGGAAAGCTGTTTGATGCGGTGCGTTTGCATGCAGGCCGGAAAAGTGAAACCGCACCTTGATGCGCCCCAAGGCATCTGTAAACACGGAACCCACGCCTTGCAAACCACTGCCCCCCGCACCGGCGGATACATCAGCGTCGTCTCCCGCAACCGTTGCAGTCAGCGTGAACAAGCGGGGTATTTGCGCCAGCGCGTCATAACCAAAGGGGCGATTCACAGGCACTGCAGAAAACGTGTTGGCATAGACCACATCAGCCGTTGCATGCTTTTCTGAAAATGAGTTGTTTACCTCAACCTGCAGCGCAGTAATTGCGTAGCCAGCACCGTCTGTTTCAAACACGGGATGAAACGCCTCAAAGCCGTAAGCGCTTTCCCAGTTAAAGACAGTACCCACCGCAAAATGCCGAACATTGCCCTGCCCCTCAAATACAACAGGCTTGCCGGCGGCTTGAGCCGCCAGTGCTTGCGTGAGGTGTTCCAGACGATTCGCATCCGTGGCGGCGCCATTGTCCAAAAACGACCTCGCCTCCAGTACGCCGGTAAATGCTGTGCAGGCGCCATCAATGTCAGCGCAGGTGCGCTGAACCGGTTGCGGCTGCCGATAATCGAAACAAGCCGCATCCGCCTGCGAGGCGGTCAAGGCCGTGCGCCGATGAAAAGACTGTACGGTGTCAGTCAGCTCCGTGGCGTGCGAACGGTGGAAGCGCACGCTTGGCAACGTGGGCCAACTACCTGTCTGCGCAGACAACACCAGCGCCTGAAAACAAGTGTCTTCCGCCTGACGCGACTCAATGTGCCAATGCCAACCCTCCCGCTGCCAAAGCCGCGAAAGAAAAGCAAAATCCGACTCTTCGTACTGCAAGGTGAAGGCCATGGGCGGGCAAGACTGCGCCGACAGCCCTGCCACCAACGCCTGTGTGTCCAGACGAATTAAACGCGCAAACGCTGTGCTTTGCTCCGCCAGCCGTTCAAAGACAAGTTCGGTGATTTGCAGGGCATTGAGTTCATTGAAAACACGGCTTGCCTTGTTTTGCTTTAACAAGGTGAAGCCGTCTTGCAGGCTGATGGCCAACCAGAGATACCCACCGGATTCCCCCTCGACAGACACAGCCCCAACCAAGCCCACATGCTGGCGCACACCCCACTGCGCCGGGTAAGCCACCACCAAGGTTTGACCCAACAAACGCTCGAACGGGTACGCACCCGCAGGCAAAAAGCAGCGTAAATGCCCGGCAAAGCCTGTGTCCAGTGCCTCAGAGCCCTTGAAAGAGGCGGGGCACAGCGCATCTGCCCAATGCAGGGCAGGATCAACCTGCATGTCTGAAACCCAACGGATTTTCAAAAACCGCTGATTCGCCTCAAAACCTGCCAGAAACGTATTTACGGAGGCCAGCATGCTTTACTTTCAAAAAAGCAAAACCTTACTCAAGCCCCTGTTCACCTACAAACGGGCTCCCCTGAAGCACAGAAACCGGAAGAATCACCCTACCCTCATGGAGTCACACGGCGTCCATGGGTTAAAATCCACACTTTCACCCAAACGCTCACACCATGATTGACGCCCAAGCCCTGTCCGCACTCACCGCTCTGTCACCCCTTGATGGTCGCTACCGCAGCAAAGTCAGTGCACTTCGCCCCATGATGTCCGAGGCGGGCTTTATGCATTTTCGCGTCAAAGTGGAAATTGAATGGCTCAAGGCGCTGGCCAATGCAGGCCTGCCTGAATTGCCTGCCTTTTCTGCAGACACACTGAAATTTCTGGACCAGATGGTGGCACAGTTCTCCTCCGACGATGCCCAACGCATCAAGGAGTTTGAGGCGCAGACCAACCACGATGTAAAAGCCGTTGAGTATTTCATCAAGGAAAAGTTTCAAACCAATCCGGCGCTGCAAACCGCCAGCGAGTTTGTGCACTTTGCTTGCACCTCCGAAGACATCAACAACATGTCGCATGCACTGATGCTGAAAGCGGCACGTGAAGAAGTCATTGCCCCCGGTCTGGAAAAGCTCATCGCTGAACTCAAAGGGTTTGCGCACCGTTTCGCTGACATGCCCATGATGTCGCGCACGCACGGCCAACCGGCCAGCCCCACCACGCTGGGCAAAGAATTCGCCAATGTGGCGCACCGCCTGCAGCGCACGCTGGATCAAATCAATGCGGTTGAACTGCCCGCAAAAATGAATGGCGCAGTCGGCAACTTCAACGCCCACCTCAGCGCCTACCCTGACCTGGACTGGCAAGCGCTGTCGCGCAACCTGATTGAAGGACTGGGCCTCACCTTCAATCCCTACACCATACAAATCGAACCCCACGACGGCATTGCTGCGCTCATGGACGCCGTGGCACGTGCCAACACCATCCTCATCGACTTTACCCGCGATGTCTGGGGCTATGTGTCGCTGGGTTACTTCAAACAACGCCTGAAAGCCGGCGAAGTGGGTTCCTCCACCATGCCGCACAAGGTCAACCCGATCGACTTCGAAAATGCAGAAGGCAACCTGGGCGTGGCCAACGCATTGTTGAAGCACCTGAGCGAAAAACTGCCAATTTCCCGCTGGCAGCGCGACCTCACCGACTCCACGGTGTTGCGCAATCTGGGCGTTGCCCTGGGGTACGGCCTGCTGGCCTATGAAAGCTGCCTGCGCGGCATGGGCAAACTGGAAGTCAACGTTCAGGCCATTGATGAAGACATCAACAATGCGTGGGAATTGCTGGCAGAACCGGTGCAAACCGTCATGCGTCGCTATGGCTTGCCACAACCCTACGAGCGTCTGAAAGAGCTCACCCGCGGCAAAGGCATCACGCAAGAGGCGCTGCAAACCTTCATTGCCAGCCTGGAACTGCCCGCCCCGGAAAAAACCCGCTTGCTGGCCATGACCCCCCGCTCCTACATCGGCCTGGCCGCTGA
>JBEIKS010000120.1:0-7498 GCA_040379625.1 Burkholderiaceae bacterium | reverse complement strand
CAAGGGCACGACCATGAAACCGACGAAGAGGCCGAAACCATGGAATCTTTGGAAGTTGCCTTGCTGCGTCGCTTCAAAATAAACGACCCTTACCAAGCCTGACTTGACCGTCCTTTTTCGCCTCGCTATAATTGCGGTCTTCGCTTGTGGCACACCAGAAGCGAGGCGTAGTAAAAATGAGCAAACAACGTTAATCAGTGGCTTTTCGTTGTTATCTTCAGGGGTCGGTAGCTCAGCCGGTAGAGCAGCGGACTTTTAATCCGTTGGTCGCGAGTTCGAATCTCGCCCGACCCACCAAAATTCCATTCAAAACCCCACCTTCGCGCTCACAAAACGTCAGCCTGTCAATCGTTGGCCACGCCCCGCTTCAGTTGTTTGTATTCTTGTTGTGCCGACATAAATACCTCAACATCGCCTCCCTTATCTGGGTGTTCTTTCTGCATCGTCCTGCGCAATTCTTCCACGCGGGGACGTATGGCCGCCGCATGAATGCTGCGTCGAAGCAGTTGAGACTCCACATAACAGACCAGTGAGGCCTTCGGAGCGGTTGCACGACCCTCTGTCTCCAGTGCCTCGCGGCTAAGAGGAATGCAATCACGCGTCAAGACGCATTGCATGTCAAATTTTGAAGCTTGCTCAGTGGGCACAAAAGAGGGGCGGTAAACAAACACACTCTCCTGTGTAACAGCCACAACGCGCAGCGTCTCCTCCTGTGGGTCGTGTGACTGATGACTTGTCGCGCCATAAGCGTAGAGATGCGCTTGGTGAGCCCACAGAGGAAACCGCTTGCGCCAGTTGTCAGCAAACCATGGTTTTTTTGTGAAGTGGTCTGTATAAGTGTCTGCTGCACCGGCTGCACTGCCCCACCTGAAACAAAAGCCGACAGGGAAATCTTCGGTGATGGCCTGATGCGCTGAGGCCACCGCCTGCCGTTCAGACTCTGCAAACCCATAAACCACCCAATCCACCAAACACTTTCGCCCGTAGGCTTGCGCAACCCAAAACCAACGGCGATCGCCCAGATTGCAACGGCTCCAGAATCCGTAGTGCCAGGCGCTGTAACGCGCGTTCATGTCCTTTAATGCGCCATCCACACGCGCGTGTGAGGGTTGGCCCATTTCAAGAATAACCGTGGGTGCGTCAGGCTCCGGGTGTGTTGTGTGGTTGGCCACCACGGATACAATCAGATCAGCGGCCACCTGTTTACGCTTCACTTTATCGTTGTGGTCAATCATTTTTATTCCTTTTTTCGCGCTTGTCTTTGTCAAGCAAGAAGCGCGGGCATTCATCGCCGCCCACTGTAGGGGTGAGGCACCTGCCGAGTATCTCAGACAACCTGTTGCAACTGTTCCGCTTTCATGCGTAAAGGGCAAAACTGAACCCTATTTATCGCCCTGATCACAAGTTACCCCGCGTGCGAGTGGCGGCAAAATTGCAAACCTTATTTACAAAAACAATGGTTTGTAACAATGCAAAAAATTGCAGTGTTTGCGGCAACAGTTGCTGCGCTCGTCGCGCAGGCGGCTCATTCCCATGAGGCAGTTTCGGCAGCAGGTGACTCTGAATTGAACCGACAAAATGCGGCGCTCTCAGCCGCCACAGAAGGCAAAGGATTCGGTCCACAATCGCCTCGCGATTTGGCCCAGCCAAAGGGTCAGAATCAAAGATTGTTTTCTGTTGCCCCACCCTTTCATAAAATGAACCTTTGCAATATTCATTTCCACAAAAATGCAGAACACAAAGGCGGTGAATTTACAAAGCCTGCAGGTTCTGTTGGTGGGCACGGCCATCAGGCAGGTTATGTCTACGACCGCAAACTCAAAGCCGCTGAAAGCCAAGCGCTCAATGAAGACGTTTGCAAAAGCGATCACGGTGGTTTGAACGTCGGCGACACCATTGAGTTGCATTATGTTCACAGCACTGCGCAAGTACAGCCCGGCGAGACGCTCGGCGCGTGCCTGAGTGAAACAGATAAAAACCCACAGTTGCGTGTTGAGGCGCAAGTGATGGTGTTGGTCAATGATGCCAAGGCTGCCGATTTCAGCAAACTGGTGGAGCCCGGCGTTATGAATGGGTTAAACCGCGCACTGAATATGCCTATGAACACTGGCAAACCCATTCAGTATGCAGGTTCAACCACCGGCCCTTCCTACAATGAGAAAGGCTCACCCTTGCAGGTGTCTTGGAGCGTCAAGCCCAAGGTGTTGAAAGTCAGCGCTGCCTCAGTGGGCAAATGGTGCGAAGGCAATGTGTTTAAGGAAGACCATGCTCACGGCGTTCGCAATCTGGTGATCGACCCTAAACTGTTGTCAGCGATTCATTAAGCCATGCGCTAACCGAATCTCCTGCAAGAAGCATCGCTTCTTGCAGGTAGCCTCAGAAGTCCGTCAAATTTTTAATGCGACCGTGCATGAATCATGTCGCGCACTTTCGGATAAATTTGTTGTGTCCATTTTCTGCCGCTAAAAACACCGTAGTGACCCACGCCGGTTTGCACATGGTGAGCCCGCAAAAAAGACCTGACACTGGGGCAGATGTCCTGCGCCGCCATGGTTTGCCCAACGGCGCAAATGTCGTCCCGCTCCCCCTCTACCGTTAGCAATGCAGTGCGACGTATGGCCGCAGTATTCACCTTGCGTCCAAACCACGACAACTCTCCGCGCGCCAAGTCGTAACTTTGAAAAACTTTTTGCACGGTTTCAATGTAGAACTCTGCCGGCAAGTCATTCACCGCGAAGTATTCTTCATAAAAGTCTTGTATCACCTTGGCCTCTTGAACTTTCCCTTCCGCCAACAATTCTTGCATTTTTTTGAAGGAGTCCACATGGCGCTCCATGTTCATGTTCATAAAGGCGGCGAGTTGCAAGAAACCCGGATACACCCGGCGCATGAAGCCCTTGTGCGGCAGGGGTACGGTGGACAATAAATTCTGCTCAAACCACAGAATGGATTTTTCTGTGGCCAGTTGGTTTACTTTTGTGGGGTTGATGCGGCAATCCACCGGTCCGGCCATCAAGGTCAATGTTCTGGGTTGTGCAGGATTGTCGTCTTCGGCCATCAGCGCCGTGGCCGCAAGCGCAGCCACGCACGGCTGGCAAACCGCCACCATGTGCGCACCCGGACCAATGGCCCCCATGAAGTTCATCAGGTAGGTGATGTAGTCGTCCAGACCGAAGCGGCCATGCAAAATTGAAACATCGCGTGCGTTGTGCCAGTCAGTGACATACACATCGTGGTCCAACAGCAAGGTTCGCACGGTGTCGCGCAGCAAAGTGGCGAAGTGGCCGGACAACGGCGCCACCAACAGCACCGGCGGATGCCCAGCGGCCAGGCGTTCATCGGCTTTGCGAAAATGCAGCAACTTACCGAAAGGCAACACCAGTTTTTCTTCTTCCACAATTTCAACTTCTTGCCCATTGATGGTGATGGACGTCACGCCGTAGGCGGGTCTTTGATGCGTCAAACGCCAA
This sequence comes from Burkholderiaceae bacterium, assembly GCA_040379625.1. Classification (GTDB taxonomy): domain Bacteria; phylum Pseudomonadota; class Gammaproteobacteria; order Burkholderiales; family Burkholderiaceae_B; genus SXZD01. The sequence continues at coordinate 4,028 of JBEIKS010000120.1, read as the reverse complement.
CGGGAAAATGTTTCCAATGCAGCACCCATATTACGCAGGCCTGGCTGCGACTGGTTGGTCCATTGAAGATTTTGATTGATTTGGCGAGCAGCCATCTGAACAGAGGACAGCAGGTCAGACTGACTTTGATAGGCGGCATAAAGCATGGTGGACTCCCCTTTGATGTTTATGGGTGACGCAAATAACGCGCCAGCAAAAACAGGAGCGAGCGCTTTTTCTCGCCCGTTTGTGGTGCAGCCAGCACGCTTTTAACTGGCACAAAGCTTGCGAATTTCTAAATACACCACGCGGGAGACTTTTATGGGCAAGGCAATACTCACCATCAGCAGCAAGAACTACGGCGCATGGGCCTTGCGCGGTTGGTTGATGACCCGTTTGAGCGGCATCGCATTCGAGGAAAAAATCATTGCGCCGGACGACCCCAGCGTGCGGGCCGACCTGTTGTTGTTGTCTTCTTCCATCCGGGTACCTGCGCTGGAACACAAGGGCAACCATGTGTGGGACACCTTGGCGATTGGAGAATATCTGAATGAGACCTGCCCGAAAGCAGGTCTGTTGCCGAGCGGTGCGGCCGCCCGCGCCCACTGCCGCTCAATTTGCGGAGAAATGCATTCCGGGTTTTCTGCGCTTCGTTCAGCGCTTCCCATGAATATCAAGGGCGACTTTCCAAACTTCAAAGTGTGGTCTCGGGCACAGGCTGACATCGATCGCATTGTGGAAATCTGGACCGACTGCTTGAACGCTTACGGCGGACCGTTCCTCTTTGGTGCGCACGCTTGCAATGCAGACGCGATGTTTGCACCGGTTGTTACCCGCTTTCGCACTTACCACGTTGAATTGCCTGAAATTTGCAAGGCCTATGCTGAAACAATGTGGCTGATGCCTGAAATGCAGGAGTGGGTTACTGCCGCACTGGCAGAACCCGATGAAATTGACGAACTCGACGCAGAATTTTAATACACTGAAACCTCAGGTTTCAGCCTGAGGCCTACAGGCAGGCACATCGCACACAGCCTCCACATCAATGGTTTTGAAATCTGCAGGCGACACGATTTCAAGGTATTCCATGTCGGGGGAATAATCGAACAAGTAATGTCGAATACCAGGGCGCTGGTGCACACAGTCGCCGGCTTGCACCAAGGTGACCTGGTCTTCGTACATAAAACGCGCCCAACCCTTAACCATGATGACAATCTGAAAGTCAGCCTCATGCACATGCCAGCCAGTGCCGCCTTCAGGTGGGCGATTGGCTTTGACGAGGTGGCAAACCACTTTGCCATTGGTGGCTTGTGCAACGCCCAAATCGCGGTAGAGAAAGAAATCACGCAACCCACCGCTGACATAGTCGGTGTCGCCGGGCTTAACGTGAGAGAACTGAGTGGTAACGGTGTCCAACATGATACATAGCCTCCAAATCAATGAATGACACCCTATTGATAAGCAGTTTATGTTCCAGCTAACATGAGCCGAAACAGTGCAGATGGAACTTAGTTCTTTACGATTTGTCTACCTATCAGGTAAAAGCGTTTTGTGCAGTTACCTTAACTCGTTCAGGAGATGTCCATGAAAACCGTCTTGCTTAAAACCAGCATTTTATTGACTGGCGTTTTGGCAACCACCTACGCGTTTGCGGGTACGTGTTGTGAAGCAGGCGCGCTGTGTTGCGCCTTGAATTTGCCTTGTTGCTAAGCAATTTTTTTGTCCAAGCAACAATGCTGTGAAATGCAGTTGGCACTACAGCGCAGTAGATGGCACCGCTCTGAAAACAGCGGTTTCATTTGAGTTAATGCCCAACTTGAATACGTAGCTTGAGCCGGACGTAATTTTTACGCTCCACTTTTGGGATGCCTTTGCAGCATTGCGGTTAAACGCTGCATTTGGAACCGCAGAGACAGATGAGTAGCGGTAGAGGTTGTAAACCACATTGGGTTTTAAATCGGACACAGTCACCGTCAAGGTCAATGGCGCCGCCGCAGGCCGAACATTGGAGCCCTCTTTCATTGCTGGCAACTCCGCGTTGCTGCTGGTGCTCAAGCGAACCGGCACGGTACTGCGGTCTGTGTCCATGACGCCTGTCAATGCAATTCCATAATTGTTGTTACCGAGCGGCAAGGTATATACCTGTGCGGTGGAAGCATTTGCTTGCTGGCGGGTTCCCTGGAAGGTGCCAAATGTATGGCTGAACAGGTACTGAGGCGTTTTTTTGCCGCCAGTCCAAAGTCCATGGTCGCTGAACTTCAGAACATCATCGCTGTAATAGCGGCTCGGATTTCCCAGTGATGTTCTGGATTCCAAGCCAAGTACGGTAACAATGTGATCGTAATCCGGATCTCCGGCATTCACAGCATCGCTTGCATAAAACTTGTTGTGGTTCATGAAGACACCGATCACCACCGGAAAACCGGAAATAACATTGGACTTAACCCATGCCAAGAAAGAACTGGAGCTTTGGCCGCTCGCGGTTTTCCAGGCGACGAAGTTCAGGCGCAATTGAGATGCGGTGAATACATCATTGACCCCAAGCAACAATTGCGATGCGTTTAAATTTTGCGCTTTGTTCTGACTTGCGATGGCTCGCAGATCATATTGAGAAACGTACTGACCGTAATAAAGCCCGGCATTCATGAACGACACTTCTCCGCAATACCCGTTGTTCGCATTCCATTGCAGCCTTGGCGCAATATCGTTGTTCAAAACAAAAGGCAGAGGAAGCGCGGCAATAGCATTTCCGCAGATCAATAACTGAAGCACCGGAGCGAAAAACCGCTTCAACAGTTGCGCACTGAGATTGGCTTTCATGGTCACCCCCTGATTAAAAGGCTACTCCGTCAGCGCTCAAGGCGCAAGCGCCATATTAAAAGCAGTTTAAACGGATCAAGCTTCAGGCGGTGGCGCGGCAACACCCCTCTTTTGCGTCAAGCGGTCGTACTCAGCCTGCAATTCTGTGGGCAACACCAAACCCTGTTCCTGCATAAAAGCCACCCAAGCCACAAAGTTCACTTTGATGCGCTCTGTTGTCTTGTCCAAGCGAATCACCACGCCGCGGTCTTTTGAATGGGCGGCAACGAATGCCTCACCATACTGCTTTAACATGCTGTTGTAACGTCCACGGTCTCGCGGTGAGTTGGCCGGCATTTCGGGCGGCATGCCCAGTGCCATGCGGACTGCATCGCCAAGATAAACACTGTCCAACAACAAATATTTTCGGTAATTCACGCACAATCCTTACAAAGAGCAAATCAGCAGGCCCATTGCCCACCCTCTGATTGTAACTCGACAAATGAATCGACAAAAAACATTTGACTACAGGCGTCATCTGATATAAATTGACGACATCGAACATCAGATTAACCAAAACAAAAGGGACACCTCATGAAAACTCATCACGTCGTCATCATCGGAAGCGGATTCGGCGGTCAATGCTCAGCCATCAACTTGATTAAAAAAGGCATCACAGACTTTGTGATTTTGGAGCGACGTGAATTCATGGGCGGTACCTGGTGCCAAAACAGCTACCCCGGCGCTGCCGTGGATGTTCAGTCGCCCCTCTACTCCATTTCCCACGAGCCCTACGACTGGAGCCAAATGTTTGCCGAGCAAGCAGAGCTTCAGACGTACACCAACCACGTAATTGATAAATACAAGTTGCGTGAAAAAACACTGACCAACACCAATGTGGTCAGCGTGTCTTGGCAAGAGGCCGAGCAATGCTGGCACATCGCCACTGAGGCTCGGGGTGTCATTGCAGCAAAAATTTTGATTAACGCCTCTGGCCCGTTAAGCACGCCAGTGACGCCGAACTTCCCCGGGCGCGATACCTTCAAAGGGAAAACTTTTCACACCAACAACTGGGACCACTCCTTCGACTACAAAGGCAAGCGCGTCGCGATCATCGGCAGCGGTGCCAGTGCGGCCCAAGCCATTCCAGCCATTGCAGGTGATTGCGGAAAGCTTCATGTGTTTCAGCGCAGCCCACACTGGGTTTTGCCCCGCCCAGATCACAAATTCAGCCCGCTACAGCGCAAATT
>JBEIKS010000119.1:0-7567 GCA_040379625.1 Burkholderiaceae bacterium | reverse complement strand
GCAAAATTTTACTCTCGACGGAATTGCGGTTCTATTCGATTAAAATAAAACCACCATCGTGAGCACTAACTTAATCCACCATCGCTGGTGAACCAAGCGTCTACTTCATTACCTAGACACTTGACTGCTAGCGCTCACACTTATCGGCTGTTAATTGTTAAAGAACCTTGTAAAACCTCAGGCGCGCTGTCGGCCCAAGACAAAATACTTTTCCCGCCAAAAACACATCTAAATACTTGATTTATTTGCTGTTTTGCCGCTTCGTTTTTTACGTCGCTGCAGCAGAGAAACGAGATTATGCACATCGTTTTTGAACGTGTCAAATGCCGAAGGACAAAAAACCCTGAAACAGGGCTAAAAGCCTTCGGAAAGCCGCAAAAAAACAACGTCAGATCTTGAAAAATCAGACACTTGTAAAAATTTCAGGAATTTTTAAATTCTGGCTTCTTTTTTGCCAAAAATGCGCTCATGCCCTCTTTTTGATCCTCAGTGGCAAAACAGCTGTGGAACAAACGGCGCTCATACATCATTCCATCGCTTAATCCGCTCTCAAAAGCACGGTTAATTGACTCTTTGACCATCATGACTGAAGGCAAGGAAAAAGTCGCAATAACAGTGGCTGCGTCGATCGCTTCCTCAAGGCATTTGTCTGCAGCAACAACGCGGGAGACCAAGCCTGCCCGCTCAGCCTCATCGGCACCCATCAATCGGGCTGTGAGACAGAGATCCATGGCCTTGGCTTTGCTGACAGCACGCGGCAAACGCTGGGTACCGCCCGCCCCTGGAATAATGCCCAGTTTAATCTCGGGCTGACCGAACTTGGCGGTATCAGCCGCAATGATGAAATCGCACATCATTGCCAACTCGCAACCGCCCCCCAAAGCAAAACCACGCACAGCGGCAATAACAGGCTTGCGCACCGACCGAATGGTTTCCCAGTTGCGGGTGATGAATTCTTCTTTATAGACATCGGCAAAGCTGAAGTTGGCCATGGCCGCAATATCTGCACCCGCTGCAAACGCTTTGTCGCTGCCGGTGACAACCATGGCTCCAATGTTGGCGTCTTTGTCGAATGCCGTCAGTGCGGCACCCAACTCATTCATGAGTTCGTCATTCAATGCATTCAGGACTGCAGGGCGGTTCAGTGTGATCAAGCCGACCTTGCCACGGGTCTCGACCAAGATTGTTTGGTAGGTCAAAAAAGTCTCCTTAATAGATGATTTGTCAGCGAGGGTAAAGATAAACAACCCTTCACTCTCAAATATACACGCATGTCTGTCCATGCAAAAAACGACTTAATTGCGAAAAAAACACTGGAAAAAGACTTTTGTCTAAGACAAAATACAAGTAAGGAGATTTAACATGACAAATTCAGGACCCTTGATTGTGATGGGAGCCAGCAGTGGCGTGGCTCAGTGCGTGATTGCCCAAGAGACGGCGCTTGGACGAACCTGCGCTGCAGTGGGTAGAGACATGGACAAACTGACGTCCTTGCATGGGGACAACCCACTTGTGACTTGCTTTCAAACGGACGCGCTTGACCGGACGACAGTTCGGGAGCGTTTTCAGGAAATCAGTGCGCAGATGGGCGTTCCTACGGGATATGTGCACTGCGTGGGCTCAATTTTGGTTGCGCCGCTGCACAGAACCTCAGACGAGCAATGGGACCAGACGATTGCACTGAACTTAACATCGGCTGCGTTGGGACTTCGCGAGTTCATTAATGTTGTGAAGGGCAAAGGCAAAGCGAGCGCGGTTCTGATTTCAACTTGCGCGGCAGCCTTGGGTGTGGCCAACCACGAAGCGGTGGCTGCTGCGAAAGGCGGCCTGGAGGCGATGGCGCAATCTGCGGCGGCGACCTACTCGGCCGACGGGATTCGAGTCAATGTGGTTGCACCGGGACTGACCAATACACCGATGGCCAGCGGCTTTCTGAAATCGGAGGCGATGCTTCAAGCCGCAGGCAAGCAATACCCACTGGGCGGGGTTAACGAGCCGGGTGAAGTCGCAGATGCAATTGTATGGTTGCTGAGCGAAGCATCGAGACGGCTGACCGGGGCTGTCATTCCGGTGGACGGTGGCTTTGCCACGATCAGACCTTTCATCAAGTAAACAGGAAAAACCATGGGCACTCCTTTCAATAGTCGAAGCATTTCTCGACACGCACCTACGTTGCAGGCAGCTCATGACTGTTTGGGGCGTGTAAGGCCGGGCGCGTATGCAAAAACACGCAACTTTTTAGACGGTGCTGTGACTCGACTCAGCCCCTACATTACCCATGGCTTGTTGAACATTCCGCAATGCATTGAGCGTCTGGGAGAAAAACACACGCTGTCGCTGGAGGACAAACTGATTTACGAGTTCGCGTGGCGGGAGTATTTCCAACATGTCTGGACCCGTTTGGGCAGCGGCATTCTAAGTGATATCCGCAACCCGATATGGCGAGGCAAGTACAACACTGAAGTCCCTTGGGACATTCTGGAAGGCGCTACCGGCATTCCGGCGATTGACGCCTCTGTAAGAACGCTCTACGAAACCGGGTATTTGCACAACCATGCGAGGATGTGGCTGGCCTCTTATGTGGTGCACATGAGGAAAGTGGACTGGAAGGCCGGGGCTGCCTGGATGTACGCCTACTTGTTGGATGGCGATTTGGCATCGAACTTTCTTTCATGGCAGTGGGTGGCGGGAACCTTTGCTCACAAGCCCTACTTATTCAATGCAGACAACGTTGCACGCTATGCGGCCCAATGGGATTGCAAAGGCAGCGTGATAGATCAAAGCTACGCAGACCTTGAAGCCTTCGCTCGAGGCAAGAATGATTGCGGCAAAGAGAAAGGTAGGCACGAAGCGATCTGTCCTCCCCCTTTGGTTGAACTGCCTGAGGTAGATTTTTGGAGAGCAACGGGTGGCGTCAAGACCCTGGAACAGATACGGGAAAACCCACCAAAGGGCTCGGTTTATCTGGTTCATCCATGGGATTTGGGAGCTTCATCTGAAGGCCATACAGGATTGAAAGTCGGGTTGATTGACATCAGTTTTCACGCGCAATTCAAATGGTCGAAAATGCGCTGGGAATTTGTTGCGCAGCGCATGGGGGAACTGGTGGACGAAATTTGGATTGTGGACACCAAACAGTTGCTTGCGACAGTCAATTGTGAGTGGCGCATGACCGAGACCTTGAACCCTGGCTATGAGGCTGTCGGAGCCAGTGCTTCAGCGTTGGTGACACCTGCCCCAAGGTTTTTTTCAAACCCCACTGCCCTGCAACCGAGTTTCACACGGTTCTTTGACATGGCGGTGGCCGGACGGGAGCTTCAAAGCCCACGCATGGACGACCTGTTCAGGGCTACAGCCTGAAGGAGACAAAATGAATTGGACGGTGACGCGGTGGTTGGGATATGGAGGCTTGATTCCCTTCACTGGATTGGCGCTGGCTGCGTGGATCGCTTCAGCGCCTCACACAAAGCAGGCACTAATAAACGCCAACGCTTTGTATGGCGCGGTGATTCTCAGTTTTTTGGGTGCGATTCACTGGGGTCTGTTGATGGGCAGACATGCAAGTACTGACAGCGACTGCAGTTGTGCCGCAGACACGCCACAAGGCTTGGCTGATTTCACGGCAAATGCAAAGAAATCAAGAGAGGAAAGTCTGGCATTGGTTTGGGGCGTGCTGCCTGCCCTGCTTGCCTGGGCCTTGCTTGCGCTGTTGCCCGTTGGGGTTGCCTGCCAAATGCTGGCACTTTGCCTGTGGCTGGCGTGGTTGATTGATAAAAATATTTACGACCGCATACCGCCACTTCAGCAATTCATGGTTTTGCGTACTCACTTGACCCTGGGTGCCTCAATTGGCCTCATAATAACCGGCATGGCGCACTGACGGACCTCTCTTTTTTCCGATGATGAGGGCTGACGGGCCAACAAAAACGGAAAAAAAGAGGACGAGGAATGACAAGCAATACTTTCAAAGCGGTTCGTTTAGAAAAAAACGCCGAAGGCGTATTTTCAGCCAGCGTCAGTACACTGGAAAATAACCAATTGCCTGAAACCGGCGACGTGGTTGTGGACATCGAATTTTCAACCTTGAATTTCAAGGACGGTTTGGCAATCTGCAACAAGTCTCCGGTTGTAAGACTTTGGCCGATGGTCGCAGGCATTGATGGCGCCGGTATTGTTTCAAGTAGCAGCAACGAAAATTTCAAAGCTGGGGATCGTGTGATTCTCAATGGCTTTGGTGTGGGTGAAACACATTGGGGCTGTTTATCGCAACGGGCCAAACTCAAGGGCGACTGGCTGGTAAAAACCCCCGAACGGTTTAGCTCAAAGCAGGCGATGTCGATTGGCACGGCTGGTTACACCGCGATGCTGTGCGTCATGGCACTGGAAAAAAATGGCGTTAAACCTGGCAGCGGGGAAATTTTAGTCACCGGTGCAACGGGGGGCGTGGGCTCTGTGGCGATCAGTTTGTTGAGCCAACTCGGCTACGAGGTGGTTGCCAGCAGCGGAAAAGCCGAACAGGAAGCGTACCTGAAACAATTGGGGGCCAGCGCAATCATCGACCGTAAAAGTCTGTCTGAGCCGGGCAAACCCTTTCAAAAAGAACGCTGGGCAGGTGTCGTTGATTCCGTAGGCTCGCACACCCTTGCCAATGCCTGCGCGCAGACGCGCTATGGTGGCACCGTGGCTGCATGTGGATTGGCGCAGGGCGCAGACTTCCCTGCGTCTGTCATGCCCTTTATTTTAAGAGGCGTGACCTTGGCAGGCGTGGACTCTGTCATGGCTCCGCTGAGCCTGAGACAAGAGGCGTGGCGCCGCTTGGCGCAAGATCTGGACGTTGCAAAACTGGAGCACCTGAGCCAGGAAGTAAGTCTGGCCGAGAGCATTGAAGCGGCCGCGAAATTGATGGCCGGGCAAGTGACCGGGCGCTTTGTTGTCAATGTGAACGCTTGAGCGTGCGCCATGAGCTCAAGAGTTTGTTACCGGATAATACCCAAACCCCAATCGCATCAATTTGAAGTGAGCCTGCGTTTCTTTCCTGAAGGGAAAGACGATACGGTCACTTTGAGTTTGCCTGCCTGGATACCCGGCAGTTACATGATTCGGGAGTTTGCACGCAACATTGTGCACATTGAGGCGTCTCAAGACCACAGACCTTTACCGCTGGAAAAACTGGACAAGCACACATGGCAAGCGAAAAGCCAGGGCGGTGCAGCCATTGATGTGCGCTACCGGGTGTATGCATGGGATATGTCAGTGAGAACCAGTTATTTGGATGGGTTGCGTGGCTTCTTCAATGGCACCAGCGTGTGCCTGCGTGTGCACGGTTTGGAAAAGCAGCTGTGTGAAGTGGATATCTACCCGCCTGAACACATGAGTGAAGTCTGGCATGTGGCCACAGGATTGGCACCCGCCAGACCTCAGGATGAATCAGGCCAATTTTCTGATGATCACTCGCCCCTGCGTTATTTGGCCAAGGACTACGACGAGTTGATTGATTGCCCAGTGGAAATGGGGTTGATGATCACGGCACAATTTCAAGCCTGTGGAGTGAAGCATCAGGTGGTGATTACGGGTGCCTATGAAGACATTGACATCAACCGACTGTGCAGAGACCTGCAACCAGTTTGTGAAGCGCAAATCAAACTGTTTGAACCCAGAGGCCTTGCACCCTTCAGCCGCTATGTTTTTCTGATTCATGCAACTGACAATGGTTACGGGGGCTTGGAACATCGAAATTCAACCGCCCTGCTGTGCTCAAGAAAAGATCTACCGCACGCGGGTCTGAAAGACAGTTCTGCGGAGTACAGGACGTTTTTGGGTTTGTGCAGCCATGAGTATTTTCATGCTTGGAATGTAAAGCGCATCAAGCCCAGTGCATTCATGGAATATTTGCTGGACCGTGAAAACTACACCCGGCAACTGTGGCTTTTCGAGGGTTTCACTTCTTACTATGACGACCTGATCTTGCTGAGATGCGGGCTGCTGAGCCCCGAACAATACGCTGATGCACTGGCGAAGACCTACACAAGCGTCATGAAAAACAAGGGGCACACAGCGCAAACAGTAGCGGAAAGTTCATTTGATGCTTGGACCAAGTATTACCGTCAGGATGAAAACTCGCCCAACAGCGTTGTAAGTTACTACACGAAAGGCTCTTTAATTGCCTTGTGTCTCGATGCATTGATACGCAAAGAGACTGAGGGCTGCCAAAGCTTGGACGATGTCATGCGTTGGTTGTGGCTTAACTATGGAAAAGCCAACCGTGGCGTTGGAGAAACCGAATTCTCTGCAATTGTATTGGCCAGCACAGGCATTGTAATTGACGATTTTCTTCAACAGGCGGTCGGCAGCACAGAACCCTTGCCAGTTGAGAGCTCATTGACCTTACTGGGTTATGCGCTAACTGCTGTTGAGCCGGAGCTAAAATGCGACTGGGGGGTGGTGACTGCCCAGGTCGGTGAAAGCCTGTTGGTTCGCCATGTGCGCAATGGCTCCAGTGGTGAACAGGCAGGCCTTTCAGCTGGAGATGTTTTGGTCGCAATTGACGGATACAAAGCGACAGCCGAGCAGGTGAAGCGAGTTATGAGCAGAAAGCGGGCGGGCGAGATCAGCAGACTTCAGGCATTCAGGAGAGAGCGCCTTCTGGAGACAGACTTGATATGGGAGGCTGCCGGGGTGACTGAGTGGAAAATCAAACCGAGCAAACCTGTCACAAAATAAAGTTGCTGCCGATCAAACTGCTGACACCCAAGACGACAATTGAAAAATCTGCTTGGGCGTCTCCAGTGACTTCACCCTGAACCAGCAGTGCGCTCTGCCCTTGATAGCTTGTGGTCTGATAACGCAGGGCGCCCGCGGTACCTGCCGTGAAGGCGCTGGTGTTGATGAAAGTGAAGGCATCGTTTGCTGTAGTGCTGGCGATGGCATCGATTGCGACAAGAGAAATTTTGTCAGCACCGTTTGTGAAATCGAGAATGACGTCGCCGCTAGTGTTGGCCAACAGAGCATCAAAAGTGAAAGTGTCGTTACCTGAACCACCCGTCAAGGTGTCTGTACCTGCACCACCATTCAAAATGTCATTACCCGCTCCACCAGAGAGTTGATTGGCCGCTGCATTGCCGGTGAGCGTATTGTTTAACTCATTGCCAGTTGCATTGATGACTGCAGTACCTGTGAGCGTAAGATTTTCAAAATTTGCACTGAGGGTATATGAGATGGTTGAACTGACGGTGTCAGTGCCCTCTGCTGCTGCTTCGGTGAGTGTATCTTCCAGATCAGTAATGACGTAGGTGTCGTTTCCCAAACCACCAATCAGCGTATCCACGCCTGCGCCGCCGCTGAGACTGTCATTGCCTGCGCCACCCGTGAGTTGATTAGCGGCTGCATTGCCAGTGAGCGTATTGTTTAACTCATTGCCGGTTGCATTGACAGCAGCGGTGCCGGTGAGGGTCAAATTTTCAAAGTTTGCACCGAGTGTGTAGGCAATGGTTGAACTGACGGTGTCAGTGCCCTCTGCTGCTGCTTCGGTGAGTGTATCGGCAAGATCTGTGATGAAGTAGGTGTCATT
>JBEIKS010000118.1:0-7571 GCA_040379625.1 Burkholderiaceae bacterium | reverse complement strand
ATGTAGAGATCAATGGCCACCATGAATTCCAGGCTTTTAAAAGCACGGTCCAGTTGGCGGCCATTCGGTGTGGAAAGCACAGGGTTGCCCGCCACCGTTACCATGGCGCGGATTTGCCCGTCGCCCTGCGTCAGTATTTCTTCTGCCATCAGGGCCGAGGGGAATTCGCCCAGTGCCTCCGGGCGTTTGCTGACCCGGCTTTCCCAGCGCTTGTAGCTGCCCGGACGGCTGGTCGGGCCGTTGAGCAGGTCAAGTGCGGGCAGGGTCACCAGACTGCCGCCCACAGCGTCCAGGTTACCCGTCAGCAAGTTCAACAGTTGTATGGCCCACTGGCACAAACTGCCGTGCGCTTGCGTTGAAATTCCCATGCGCCCATAACAAACCGCGCGCTCGGCTGCAGCGAATTCACGTGCAATGGTTTCAATCTCGGCGGCGTCAATGCCGCACAGCGTTTGCGCCACGGCAGGCGTGATGTCGCGGATGGCTTCAAGGGCTTCATTCAAGCCGTCGCTGATCTCAATCAGGCGGCCCGGTTTGGCCAGACGCTGCGCCACCAGCGTGTTGATAATGGCCAGTAGAAAGTAAATGTCGGTGCCCGGCTTGATGAACACATGGCGGTCTGCCACTTTCGCAGTTTCGGTTTTTCTCGGGTCTACCGTCACCACCCGGCCGCCTCTGGCCTGCAGGGCCTTCAGGCGTTTTGCCACATCCGGTACTGTCATCAGGCTGCCGTTGGAGGCCAGTGGGTTGGCACCCAGCATCAGCAGGTAGTCGGTGTGGTCGATGTCTGGAATGGGAATCAGCAATTGGTGACCGAACATCCAGTAGGCCACCAACTGATGCGGCAGTTGGTCCACCGAGGTGGCGGAGAACCGGTTGCGGGTTTTCAGCAGCCCAAGGAAGTTGGCGCCGTGCGTCATCATGCCCCAGTTGTGTACGTTGGGATTGCCTTGGTACACACCGATGGCGTTGGCGCCATGTTCTTCCTTGATGGCGGCCAGACGGCTGGTGACGGTTTCAATGGCCTGTTGCCATGAAATTTCCTGCCATTCATCGCCCACGCGCTGTACGGGTCTGCGCAAGCGGTCTGGGTCGTTTTGTATGTCTTTTAATGCCACTGCCTTGGGGCAAATATGTCCGCGGCTAAAAGGGTCTGAATCGTCTCCCCGAATGGAACCAATTTCTTCACCGTCGGTCTCAACAATGACACCGCAAATGGCTTCACACAGATGACAGGCGCGGCGGTGTATTTGCGGTGGGGTGGGCTTCAAAGACTTCTCCATGGGTAAGGTGGGTGCCCCCTCAGGAGAGGGGTGTTCAAACAGGTTTAAAGCCGTGATCTTATAGGAAGCGGCGGATCTTGGAGATAGGGATGAATTCCCTGGAAGTATTTGTAGCGTTGGTCGAAAAACTGGGTTTCAAGAACAAGGAAAAAGCGGTTGCATTTTTAAGCCGTCACCCTGGCATTCTCGGTCAGCCAGCCTTGTTTTCCGCCTTGGAAAAAACGCTGGGGTTTTGAGCCGCTTTCTGGTTTAAGCATTTGCTGCTGAAGTGGCTTTCAAGGCCAAGCTTCGGATGTCCACACTTGACTTTAACCGCGCACACAGCAAATACAGCCCCGCTAGTTTGCGGTGCAGGAAAATGGCGTCTACGGGCGGTATGTGCCAGAAGTCTCTTTCACGTCCTAAATCAAAACCCATGTCTCTGATGTTTGCAGCCATGTCCGTGCTGCCGAATGCATACATGTTTTCAGTTCGGGCAGGTTCGCAAGCGGCCAACACAATGTCGGTGATGATTTTTACATGACGCGCTTTTGTGGTGTCGTCGTAATAGCCAATGCTGCGCGCCTGCGTATCAATGCCGGCCACATCTTGTTTCATGGCTTGGCGCAACATTTCCCTGTATTTCTCTATTAATTCATCCGGGTAATTTCTTGCCGCGCCAAAATCAAGCAGCACCAGTTGCCCGGTTTCGGTGTTGTAGCGGTAGTTGGCAAAATTCGGGTCGGTTTGTATGAATCGGAACTCAAAGATTTCCTTGAACAACAATTGGAACAACAGGCCGCCCACACGGTCGCGGTCGCTTTGGCTGGCCTGCGTCATGGACTCAACCGGTTCGCCTTCCACAAAGGTCATGGCCAGAATTTGCGTTGTGGTGAGCAGGCGGTCGGGCAGGGGTATCAAATAGTCCGGGTGCCCGCCAAGACAAGCTGCATAGCGTTCCAGGCAATCGGCTTCACGCAGATAGTCGGCCTCTTCATGCAATTGCTTTTTGCAGTCGGCCAGCAAGGGTTCAATGTCCAGACTTTTCGGCAGCAGGCCAGACATGCGAAACAAACCCGCTACATTGTCCACATCGCTGTCTATGCTTTCGCGTATGCCCGGGTACTGTATTTTTATGGCGAGCTTGCGGCCATCGTGCGTGTGCGCCATGTGCACCTGACCAATGGAGGCGGCGGCAATGGGCGTTTCATTAAAGTAATCGAAGTGTTTTTTCCAATCGCGCCCCCATTGCGATTCCAGCACTTCCAACAACTGTTTGCGCGGCATTGATTTCGCATCGGAGCGCAAACGGGCCAGAATCTCGGCGAGTTCCGGAGGCAGCAGATCGCCGGCGTCCATGGACAGCAATTGCCCCACCTTCATGGCAGCGCCGCGCATTTGCGACAGTTGCTGGGCCACCCGTCTGGCATTGGCCGGCGTCAGCAGCATGTCTGAAAGTTTCGGACGCTCCCCCCGTGCCAGTTTGCGGGCGCCCTCAGCCAGCATGCCACCGGCCACCCGTGTGGCCAGTCCGCTTAAACGGCTTAAGCGAGAAAAGCGGCCGCTGGGTACTTTCGCGCTGTTGTCATCGTTGTGCTCGTTGCTGTTGTTGTCATGCGCTTCATGGCCCATGGGAATTCCTTGTTGTTGCGCTGTTGCCACTGTAACTACTTTTCGGTAGTTTCCAGTTCCTTGCTGACATAGTGCCCCACCATGTCGGCCATGCCTTGCGCCAATTCTTCAAAACTGAAGGCGGGGTTGGGGTTGCTCATGAAGCGCAACATGGTGAACACACCGCTGTTGATAAAAATATAGGCCATGGTGTTCATGCGTTTGAGCTGCAGGTGTTCTGGATGGTGCAGCGTGTGTTGGCTGAACAGTTCAATCAATGCCTTGTAAACCAACTGAAGTTCATCAGGCTTGTTTAAAAACAGGCCTTGAGTGGCACATTTCAAGTAGCGCGCGTCGTTGTTGCGCAACAAATTGGCCAGTTCCACGGTCAGTGTGTAGATGGCATCGGTGATGGAAATCCGAACAAGGGATGGGGTGATGCGTTTGATCATCTGCGTGATTTCATCGGAAAACCGTTCGCTCATCACGCTGAAAATAGCCTCCTTGTTACTGAAATATTCATAGAGCGAGGCCACTCCGACTCCTGCGAGATCCGCAATCTGCCTCATGGTGGCACCCTGAACCCCTTTTTCAGCGACAGCGATGAAGCCGGCTTCCACACTCGACTCTTTGGTGAGTCTGGCGCGTTCCTGCTTTGGGTTTCTGGTCATTTTTAAATCCGAATTGAATCCGAACAAACGTTCGTTTTACTATGTCATTACAGACTGTTTCAGTCAATAACGTTGTGAGGATTGAAATTCATGGCAAAAAACGCCATCTCGAAAAAAGCCTGTGCGGTTGTTACCGGTGCAGGCAGCGGTATTGGCAGAGCTTTCGCGCTCGAGATTGCCCGGCGTGGCGGACGCGTGGTCTGCGCTGACATCAATCTTGCCGCAGCCCTGCAAACAGTGGAAATGATTTTTGAGCAGATCAACAAAAACGTCATTTCTTCCACCATTCCGACGGGTGACCGCGCCTTGGCTGTGCGCTGCGATGTCGGTAGTCATGACGACGTGCTGGCTTTGGCCGCTGAGGCGCAGGCTTTTTTTGCCGCCGGCACCTACGCCAGCGGTGTCAATCTGGTGGTGAACAACGCGGGTATTGGCGCCGGTGGCAGACCGGTGGGGCAGGTTGGTTTGCCAGACTGGAAACGCACCCTGGATGTGAACCTCTGGGGCGTGGTGCATGGTTGTGAGATTTTCATGCCTTTGTTGCGTCAACGCTCCGAGCAATTGAGGGCGCTGGGGTTCAAGGGTTCGCGCTGCGGCCTGATCAACGTGGCTTCAACGGCAAGTTTTTCTGCTGCACCCTTGATGGGGCCTTACAACGTGACCAAGGCTGGTGTGCTGGCCTTGTCTGAGACCTTGGCCGCAGAGGTTTCGGGGTCAGGCATTCATGTGGCCGCCCTGTGCCCAACCTTTGTGAAAACCAACATTACCAAAGGCGAGTGCATTGCGCCGGCTTCCTCCGCCTTTGCTGACAAGCTGATGAAGTGGACCGGTGTTTCACCGGAAAGCGTGGCGGTGGAAACACTCAACGGGCTCGACAGCGGACGCCTCTACATTCTTCCCCAACTTGACGCCAGAACCCTCTGGCGCCTGAAACGCTATGTGCCTGCCGCCTATACCGTGGGCGCGGGTTTACTGAATCGGGTTGCAACCCGATTCTTAAAAAACAAGGAGGCTTGAGATGCCATTAATAGACTTGGAAAAAACACTGGCCAGAATGAAGGCTTCCCAGTGGGCGCTTGCTGATTTCGACTGGGATGCGCCCGGCGCAGACAAAATAACGCCCGAGCAATGGCCCAAACTCAAGGCCTTCATGGCCGATCTCACCTGGATTGAGCACGTCGGTGCCCGCGGTTTTGCCGCCATGGCAAAAAAAGCCCCCAACGACACACTCAAGGAAATCTACACCTACTTTCATGCAGAAGAGCAACGGCACGCCAATGCTGAACTGGCCCTGATGAAGCGCTGGGGCATGCTGGAAGACGGCGAGGTGCCCGAGCCCAACATCAATTTGCGGTTGGTGATTGAATGGCTGGACAAGTACAGCGACGACATGCCCATTGAGGTGCTGGGCAGCGTGATTCCCGTATTGGAAATTACGCTGGACGGTGCCTTGTGCAAGTTCTTGCTGGACACCGTCGACGACCCGCTTTGCCACGAGGTGTTCAAGCGCATCAACGACGATGAATCCCGCCACCTGGGCGTCGATTTTCATGTGCTGGAAATGCTGGGGCATGGCAAGTCTTACCAACTTGCATTGAAGTTCATGGGCACCTGGATGTCACCAAAGCTGTTTTTGGGCGTGCTGACCTATTTCCCCTTGCTCAACCGCATGCGCGACAACATTGTGGCCATGGGGCTGCCAGAGCAAAAGCTCTATGACTCCATGAAAAAATTTGAGCGCTTTGGCGGCCAGACACCGGAAGGCCGGCGCAACCCCTGGTACCACACCATGCGCTTTCATGCCCGCATGGTGATCAACCGGAAATCCTTCTACCACAAGCCTGTGGATGCCTTGGTGAAAGCATCCAACTTCATTCCGAAATCTTTGCTGCCGGAAATGCCGACATGGGTTACAAAAATTACATGGCGCCCACACGCCTGAGCTTGCAAAGGAATTCAACGAATGGATGTGATTGATAAAAAAAGCAGGGCCAAGTCGGGTTTGAGCATTGCCAAGGGTCGTTCTGCAAAAAAGCTGGCGCAACAAGTAATTTCCAAAGCCCAGACCGCTGGCTCCCCTTCAGGCGTGTTCGATACCTTGATCATCGGCAGCGGTTTTGCAGGTCTGGGTTGCGCCATCAAGCTCAAGGAAGCGGGCATAGAAAACTTCGTTATTCTCGAGCGCAAGGAAGAAGTGGGCGGCACTTGGCGAGACAACCAGTACCCGGGTGCGGCTTGCGACATTCCTTCGAATTTATACAGTTTTTCTTTCGCCCAAAACCCGGAGTGGTCCAGAAGCTATTCCGGCAGCAAGGAAATTCTGGCTTATGTGCACCAAATGGTGGAGGCTTTCAATTTGGCTGCCTTCATCCGCTTCAAGCAAACCGTAAACGAGGCACGCTGGAACGAGGCCGCGGGGCACTGGGAAGTCAGTTGCGAGGAAGGCGGTGTTTACAAAGCCCGCACCGTGGTGATGGCTGGCGGGCCGTTGTCCAACGCAAAGTTGCCCAATATCAAGGGCATAGAGCGGTTTGAGGGCAAGAAAATTCACAGCGCCCAGTGGGACCACAGCTATGACATGGCGGGCAAGCGGGTCGCCGTTATTGGCACCGGTGCCAGCGCGGTTCAGATCATTCCTGAATTGGTAAAGACCGTTGGCAAACTGAAGGTGTTTCAGCGTACGCCAGGCTGGGTAATGCCGCGGCCTGACTTTGCAACGCCGGGCTGGCATAAAACCGTATTCCGGCGTTTGCCGTTTGCGCAAACAGCGGTGCGTGAAGCGCTGTTCTGGCTGCATGAAAGCATGGCCACCGCGGTGATCTGGAATTCACCACTGACAAAATTGGGTCAGCGTTTGAGTCTGGCGTTTCTTAAGGCTCAAGTGAAGGACCCTTGGATGCGCAGGCAACTCAAACCGGATTTCAATTTGGGTTGCAAGCGTGTTTTAGTCAGTAATGATTATTACCCGGCATTGCAAAAACCGAATTGCGATTTGATTACCTGGCCCATCGCCACCATTTCAGAAAAAGGTTTGCGCACCGCTGATGGCGTTGAACACCTTGTTGATTGCATCGTATTTGCCACCGGATTTGATGTCCCGAAAAATTCGTCACCATTCAAGGTGACCGGGCGCAATGGACGTGATTTGGGGCAAGAGTGGGCCAAGGGGGCAAAAGCGTACAAGAGCATCAATATATCCGGCTACCCCAATTTGTTTATTACTTTCGGACCCAACAGTGGCCCCGGCCACAATTCGGCATTGGTGTTCATGGAGCCGCAAATCGATTATGTGGTGAGGGGGGTTCGGAAAATATTGACCGAAGGCCTGAAAATGCTGGACGTTAAACCGCTGGCCCAGGAAAGCTACAACGTAGATATTCAAAAGCGTTTGGCAAAAACCAACTGGAATTCTGGATGCAAAAGCTGGTATTTAACGGAAGATGGCTTTAACGCCACCATGTACCCTGGGTTTGCCACGCAATACGCTTCACAAATGTCCACATTTGAAGCGAAGGACTACGTCACAGAGCCACTGCGGGTTCGTTAATTTTTTCAATGTTTTAGAGCTTTCCTCCAAAGCACCCCCCCCCATAGTGAGGGGGGGTGATTGGAAACTTCTGTCTTAAACTTTTTGCTCTTCCCAAGTCCGGAAAGCAGCCCCCCTTGTTTGCTTCGAGCAGAAAAAACCTGGCCTCAAACTGGCGGTACCGCATGTCGCAAGACGTGGTGTTTTACGCCTCGGCTTTGCTGGCCCTGACATGCGCTCTGGTGGGTGGTTTGACCGCACTTTTCGACTTCAGCCCGGTCCGCGAGATCCGTTTGTGGTCTTGCCTGTTGATTTTCTCCAGCAGTGCTTTCGCTTTTTTCTCCGTCAGGCGCAAGCGCTTTGTTTTTGCAGTCATTTTGTTGATGATCAGCCTGTATTTGGCGGTGGGTACTGGCGCCATTGGCACTCAAACCGGCCTGCGTGCGCCTTCCCTGATGCTGCTCAGCATGTTCGGCTTGTTGTTGGCGTTTGCGTTTCCCT
>JBEIKS010000117.1:0-7573 GCA_040379625.1 Burkholderiaceae bacterium | reverse complement strand
CGGCATGATGTGCGCTGTTGGGCGCGGCGGTGACAGTTGCCATGTTGCTTCCTCTTAAACACAAAATTCAAGTGTTTTGAGGATACGCCGAAGCCCACAAAAACGTCAATTTTTTAGCGCTTCATTCTGGCTGTGACCTCTGCAACACGCTGACCAAACAAACGCGCGGTTTCCAGATCGCCGGGCAACATTTCATCGGGGCTGGAATCCGATGGCGACTGTGCCATGGCGCCACTGGAAGAACCCACGAAGTTGATGTCGTTGCGCTGCGCCGCCTTGCTGTTGGAAGGCAGCATGCCCGTACCCACCCAAATACCGCCGTGCTGCATGGCCAGCGTGAACAGGTAATGCAGGGTGCTGAGCTTGTCACCGTTCATGGTGGCGCTGTTGGTAAAACCGGCAAAGATTTTGTCTTTCCACGCTTGGCCAAACCACTGTTTGCTACTGGCGTCCGCGAACTTTTTAAACTGCCAGCTCACACTGCCCATGTAGGTAGGGCTGCCCATGACGATGGCATCGGCCTTTGCCAGAAACTCCCAGTCTTGGCCTGAAACATTGCCGTCTGCATCAATGGGAATGAGATGTGCATTTGCGCCAGCAGCCACAGATTGCGCCATGCGAAGCGTGTGGCCGTAGCCTGAGTGGAAAACCACTGCGATTGTTGTCATTTTTTTCTCCTAAGGGGCTAAGTCAAACACCAGAACTTCAGCGTCCTGGGCATCGGTTAAATTCAAACGGCTTTCGTTTTCCAGCAAGGCAGCATCGCCACCCTTTAAAAATTCGCCATTAACGGCAAGTTCCCCGCGCACCAAATGCACGTACGCCTTGCGTTCTGGATTCAAACTCAAAGAGGCTTGTTCACCCTGAGCAAACAAGCCGGCGTAGAGAGCTGCATCTGCATGCAAGCGCACGGAATTGTTCGCACCATCCGGCGAAGCCACCAGGCGCAGGCAGCCGCGTTTCTCGCTGTCGCTGAAATGTTTCTGCTCATAGCCGGGTTCCACACCGTTTGTATCGGGTTCTATCCAGATTTGAAAAAAATGCGTGCTCTGCTCTTTTGAATGGTTGTACTCACTGTGTGTGATGCCACTGCCTGCGCTTAATCGCTGAATATCGCCGGGCGGAATGGAGGCGCCGTTGCTCATGCTGTCTTTGTGGGCCAAGGCACCTGACACCACATAGCTGATGATTTCCATGTCTCTGTGGCCGTGGGTACCAAAACCCGCACCGGCCGCCACCCGGTCTTCATTGATGACGCGCAGGTTGCCCCAGCCCATGTGGGCGGGATCGTAGTAATTGGCAAAAGAAAACGAATGGAAACTTTTCAACCAGCCGTGGTCCGCATAACCGCGTTCTTGCGATTTTCGTATTTTGATCATGATGACCTCCCTCTAGGTCTTCAATTTAAATCAAATCAGGTGGCAAAGGAGGCTTGCATTTTGACTTCACCATTGAATTATTTTGAATGCTAAAATTTTCATCATGCAAAAAATAACCCACCCCAGAAATGTATTGACGCCAGAAGCGCTGGCCATGCTGAGCCTGATTGCAAGCACAGGCAGCTTCGCTGCGGCTGCGCGCGAACTTGGTATGGTGCCCAGCGCATTGACCTACCGCGTGCGCGCCATTGAAGAAGCCTTGGACGCACTACTGTTTGACAGAAGTGCCAAGCAAGCCCGCCCCACCGAGGCCGGCGCTGCTTTGCTACGGGAAGGCCAACGGGTGTTGCAGGAACTGGATTCCATTACACAACGCATTAAACGCGTTGCCACCGGCTGGGAGCCGCACTTCAACATTGCATTCGACACCTTGATCAACAAGAAGGTGGTGCTTGAATTGTGCGCCCAGTTCTACCAGCTGGCCCCACCCACGCAGTTACGCCTGCGGGAGGAAACCTTGTCTGGAACACTGGAAAGTGTCATCAGTGGGCAATCTGACCTTGGCTTGGGTGTGAGCCTGGAATCGGCCACGGTGGCAGGACTGCAATTGCGCCCATTGGGAAAACAAAGCTTTGTTTTCGCTGTTGCACCACAGCACCCGCTGGCCCACGCAGCCGAGCCCCTGAGCGATGATTTGCTGAAACAACACCGCGCCATTGCGGTGGCAGACAGCATCAAGCAAGGCCAAGGCCTCACCGTTGGGCTTCTGGGAGGTCAGGATGTATTGACCGTGCCCACCATGGCGATGAAACTGCAAGCGCAGATTCTGGGATTGGGGGTCGGGTTTTTACCGGAACAGATGGCAGCCCCCCATTTAAAAACGGGGCAACTGGTTACAAAAAAAGTGGCGCGCACTGAACGTCTGGCACACATGAGCTATGCCTGGCGAACCGGAAACAAGCAACAAGATGGCAAAGCCATGCAATGGTGGAAGGCGCAACTTGAAAAACCCGCAACGCGTCAGGCCTTGCTTGATTGCTAGACTGGCCCATCCAGGCTTGTCCGAAAGCAATTCAC
Source organism: Burkholderiaceae bacterium (assembly GCA_040379625.1). GTDB lineage: Bacteria > Pseudomonadota > Gammaproteobacteria > Burkholderiales > Burkholderiaceae_B > SXZD01. The sequence goes on along the minus strand of JBEIKS010000117.1, from coordinate 5,117 downwards.
TCAGGAATTATCTAGGTTTTATGCAAAGCTCATCTGGTGTTTGTCAAAGAAGATGTCCGGTTTTTCCAACGCAGTGGTTTTTCCACTTTGGCCTTTTCATACACTGCTCTGCGCTTGAAAAAAAAGATGCAAATGCTCGCGAATTGCTCACGATTTTGAAAATCTGGACAAAAAAATACCGCCTTTTTATTTGAATATTTTAGGCGGTTATTTTTTAAACTATTGATTTAAAAAGGAAATCTGGTGGGCCCAGTAGGACTTGAACCTACGACCAAAGGATTATGAGTCCTCTGCTCTAACCAACTGAGCTATGGGCCCGGAAACCTTTTGCAGGGCTTTGTTAAAGCCCTCATTTATTGACCTAATTTATTGCCCTCATTTTACCGCCAATTGGCCAAGTTCTGAAATCAGAACTCGGCTCAGGCTGCAGCACAAGCGATCAATTGCCTTCCAGGAAGCTCTTTAGCTTGTCTGAGCGGCTCGGATGACGCAACTTCCTCAAGGCTTTGGCTTCAATTTGGCGAATACGCTCGCGGGTTACATCAAACTGCTTGCCCACTTCTTCCAGCGTATGGTCAGTAGACATTTCAATGCCAAAACGCATGCGAAGTACCTTTGCCTCTCGCGGTGTCAAGGAATCAAGCACCTCTTTGGTGACATACCGCAGGCTGGAATACTGCGCCGCATCAGACGGAGCAATGGTGGTGTTGTCTTCAATGAAGTCGCCGAGGTGGGAATCGTCATCGTCGCCGATGGGCGTTTCCATGGAAATTGGCTCTTTCGCAATTTTAAGTATTTTGCGAATTTTGTCTTCCGGCATTTCCATGCGCTCGGCCAGGGTGGCTGGATCGGGTTCAATGCCGGTTTCCTGCAAAATCTGGCGGCTGATTCGATTCATCTTGTTGATGGTTTCGATCATGTGAACCGGAATACGGATGGTGCGCGCCTGGTCTGCAATGGAACGGGTAATGGCCTGACGGATCCACCAAGTGGCATACGTTGAAAACTTGTAACCACGGCGGTATTCGAATTTATCCACGGCCTTCATCAAACCGATGTTGCCTTCTTGAATTAAATCAAGGAACTGCAGACCACGGTTGGTGTATTTTTTGGCAATGGAAATCACCAAACGCAAGTTGGCCTCAATCATTTCCTTCTTGGCATTGCGTGCTTTACGCTCACCATCGCCCAACTTCTTGGCGATGGCGCGAAGGTCTTCAAGCGGCACAACAAACTGCTTTTGCAGGTCAATCAGCTTTTGCTGCGATTCTTGAATGGACGGCAAGTGGCGTGTCATGGTGGAAGACCAGATTTCGCCAGACTTCGACAAACCAACCGCCCAGTCGAGATTGGTTTCATTGCCTGGAAAACTGGCAATGAAACGCTCTTGCCCCATGCCGACCCGGTCTACTGCAATGCGACGAATGTCGCGTTCAATGCGGCGTACACGGTCCATTTGACCACGCAGGGTGTCGCAGAGCTTTTCAACAGACTTGGCCGTGAAGCGGATGGTCATGAACTTGTCAGCCACAATTTTTTGTGCCGAACGGTATTCTGTTGAGCCGTAAACGGCTGCCTTCATGGCTTCAAAAGCGGTACTGATTTCAGTAATTGCTGACAATACGTTTTGCTTGAGTTCTTCCAGTTGCTTGCTGGACAAGCCTGTGCCGCCAGCTTCAGCGTCTTCGGCTTCTTCTTCATCGACAGGCAATTCTTCAGTTTCGGGCAAGACTTCGGCGTTCGGGTCTATGATGCCGTCGATGACGTCGTCTACGGCCAGTTCGCCTGCGCGAATTTTCCCGCCCATTTCCAATACTTCATTGATGGTGCTTGGACATTCGGCGATAGCCATCACCATGTCGCGCAGACCTTCTTCAATTTTCTTGGCAATGACGATTTCGCCTTCGCGGGTCAGCAATTCCACAGTGCCCATTTCGCGCATGTACATGCGCACAGGGTCTGTGGTGCGGCCAAACTCGGAATCGACTGTTGAGAGCGCGGCTTCGGCCTCTTCTTCAGCGTCGTCTTCGGAACTGACAACAGGTGCGTTGTCGTTCATCAGCAAGGTTTCAGCGTCAGGTGCCTGTTCGAAAACCGAAATGCCCATGTCACCAAAGGTGGAAATGATGGTTTCAATGGCTTCCGGATCAACGACATCTTCGGGCAGGTGGTCGTTGATTTCAGCGTAGGTCAGAAAACCGCGTTCCTTGCCCAGTTTGATCAGAATTTTCAAACGGTTGCGACGCGCTTCCAGTTCCTCTTCGCTGCCTGCCGTTTGCGTGAAATAGCTGGAATTGATGAGCGCACGCTCTTTGGCCTTGGAATTGCGCTTGGGCTTGGCCACTGGCGCTTCCACAATTTTAGCGGCCACTTCTTCCACTTCAACGCCGTCAAGCTCATCGCCCAAGGCTTCGTCGGAAATCAGGCCTGAGCCGGCATCCATGTCTTCCAGGCCATCGTCGCCATCAAGGTCGGCTTCAGAGCCACCAGAGGATTTGGCCTTGGCCGCTGGCTTGTCAGCCTTGGGTTTGCGACCACGCTTCACCGTTTCCTCTGAGGAGGCACTGACCGGCTTGGCTTTTTTCACTTTGGTTTCCTTGACGGTTTCAGTCACAGTTTCATTCACAGCGTCTTCGTTCAAGGTTTCTTTGGCTTTTTTGGTCGTTTGCTTGGCGGGTGTTTTCACGGAATCCTTTACCTCAACAGAGGCTTTTCCACTGGACGACGCTTTGGAATTCACATCGCTTTGTTGGAGTTCATCAGGTGTTGCCTTGGCGCTTGCCATTGCAACGGTTTTCTTTGGTAACGATTGGGGTTCTAAAGTTTCAGTTTTTTCAAAATTCGCCACTGTCTTTGCTGCCTTCGCGGCGGTTTTACCGGCTTTGACAGATTTGGACGGACCTGGTTGCCCAGCGTCTGTGTCTTTATTGACAGAATCTGAATTTTCGCGATGGTTTGGCATCACTGAGCTACCCTCTGACACTGGCTGCTTGACTGGTTGGTCGGCAGATTTCCTGGCGGACTCTGCGTCTGGTTTTAGAAAAGCATTAAGAAATTTGAACATTTAGATGCCCGGGGCTTTCTATACGAATAGTCTGCACAAGACTGAAAATAAAAACGGCAGACCCCTGAAAAACAAGGACCACACGAAATCGAACCGCATATTATATCTTAGAAACTCGAATATTTTTCAAGAATTGACGCTTTTCAGTCAAATCCCGGTAATAAACCCGCATTTCATCGGTGGTCAGCCCCTCTGAAATCAGCGCACTGATTTCATCAGCCATCCATCCATCAAGACATTGATACATGACAGACTGAATTTCAGTTTCAAAATCCAGCTTTTCATCCAGCCGGGGCGAATCCGCCACAGCACCGTCCACCCAGGCCTCGTGCAAGGTACCGCGAAACTGCTCGGTCAGTTGCGCCGTGCTGGTTGAACCCTGCGCAACCGCGTCGGCAATACAAGACAACAGCACAGCCAGAGACGCACGAGACTCACGCAACCCTGCAACACTGGAGGCAAAACAGGTGCGCAAATCGTTGCACAAACCTACAAACTCCGGTGCCGCCAACACCAAGGAACCCAACCTGCGCTCGGGCTCGGCAGACTTGGCCCGCGTCCCACCCGCTCCGGCACCACCGGGTCGTCGGTTTGGCGTGTACTGCATGGCGCCACCGTCTTTTTTGCGCAAGCCCAGCTGTTGCTCCAACTCTGCAGGACTTGCTGCCAACTGCTCAGCCAGACTTCGCACCAAAGCCACGCGGTAGGCACCCGCCGGCACTTGCTGAAGCAAGGGGCGCAACATACCCACACCGGCCGCCCTGCCCTCCACCTGCCCCAGCGGATGGCGTTTTGCCATTTCCTGCATTAAATAGACAGACAAGGGCAAAGCAGTACTGACCGCCTGATCAAAAGCCTCGGCACCCATTTCACGGATAAAGGAATCGGGATCGTGCTCGGTCGGCAAAAAAAGAAACTCTATGCGCCGGTTTTCACCTGCGTACTGCAAACTTGCCTCAAGCGCGCGCCAAGCCGCCTTGCGCCCGGCGGTATCGCCATCAAAACTGAACACCACACGGTCTGTCTGTCTGAAAAGTCGCTGAACGTGGTGCGGCGTAACGGCAGTGCCCAGTGTGGCCACTGCATTTTCAAACCCCCACTGCGCCAAAGCCACCACATCCATGTAGCCCTCGGTCACCAAAGCGTATGCTTTTGCACGAATGGCGCTGCGCGCCTCGAAGAGCCCATACAATTCTTGCCCCTTGGAAAACAGGGGTGTTTCCGGCGAATTCAAATACTTCGGCTCGCCGGGACCAATGACTCGGCCACCAAAACCAATGATGTCGCCACGGACATTGCGGATGGGAAAAGTGACGCGGTCGCGAAAGCGGTCATAACGCCTGCCCGGCTTGCCTTCAGTAGACTCGGACTCCACAACCAGACCGCACTCAATCAGGTCTGGCGTGCTTTCATAATCTGAAAACGCGGTGCTCAAACCTTGGTAGCCCGGCGGGGCAAAACCCAGACCGAAGCGCTTGGCAACAACACCGGTAAGGCCACGCTGCTTCAAATACTCAATGGCTTGCGGGTAACGCTTTAAAGATTGCGCGTAAAAGCCTTGCGCAATGTTCATGCGCTCAACGAGCGAGAGCTGCCGGGAGCGTTGCTCCACCTCGGCTGCATCTGTTTTTTCATAAGGCACCTCAATGCCCTGCTGCGATGCAAGTTGCTCGACAGCCTCAGGAAAAGACAAACCCAAGTGCTCCATCAAAAAACTGATGGCAGAACCATGGGCACCGCAACCGAAGCAGTGATAGAACTGCTTGGGTTGATTGACGGAAAATGAAGGGGATTTTTCGCGATGAAACGGGCACAGACCCGTGAGGTTTGCGCCGGTTTTTTTAAGCTGAACGTAGCGACCCACGAGCTCAGCAATATCGACCCTATAAAGAAGATCCTGGATAAAGCTTTGAGGAATCATGAGGGACCACTCCAAACCACCTTAACAACGGCAAAAAAAGCCGACCGCGCAGGAACTGCTGGAAAGAGCCCGAAACAAATCAGGCTGAGGGTGCCAAACGCTTTTTAACCAAGGCAGACAGCGCACCCATGT
>JBEIKS010000116.1:0-7654 GCA_040379625.1 Burkholderiaceae bacterium | reverse complement strand
TCTGCTGTTCACCGCTTGACCCAGGCCCCTGCTGAATTTTTTGGTTTGAACACAGGATTGCTGACTGTGGGCGCCCAAGCCGATCTTTGTTTGATTGACCCAACTGCATTGCAGGTGTGGGATCCGGAAAAAACCTATGACTTTATAGACAGGCCTTTGTTTTCTTCCAAGCAGGTCGTCAATAGACCCGAGGGTGTTGTGGCGCATGTACTGATTGCGGGCAAAGTCGCCTGGCACGAAGGTGACTTTACACCGGCATTGGGAACGCAGGCTTTTGGCAGATTAATCAGGGCCAAAGACCATCCCAGCGAAATTGAAATGGCCAGCGCAGCTTGAGAAAAATGGTTTAATCGAGACGCCCCAGTTTGACGCAGCATTGGTAGCCGACGCTGCGCACAGACACGATGCAGCGTTCGGGGGCGCCAACGTCTGTGAGCTTTTTTCTCAGGCGGGTGACATTGACGGCAAACACTTGCCAGTCTTTGAAAGAGTAGACGCGCCCGAGCAACTTTGCGAGCACTTCGTAAGTCAGCAGGCCCTTCTCTGCCTCGTAAAATGCGTCCATCAGGCGACCTTCGGTTCCCGTGAGTTCCGTGTGACCCAGCGGGCCATCGAGGCGAAGCGTTTGCAGGGAAAACGAGATGTCTTTTCTGTTTTGCGTGTCGTTGTCGCTGCTCATGCGACGCCCTAATGAACCGATGGCGGCGTTGAGTTGCTCCAACGAGCATGGCTTGGGCAAATAAATGTCCGCCCCCACTTCGTAACCTTGAATTTTGTCGAGTTCGTTGGTTCTTGCCGTCATCATGATGATGCCAACTTCTTGTCTCTGTGATCTGATGTGTTTGGCCAGCGTGAGGCCGTCTTTGCCTGGCAGATTGACATCAAGCAGAAAAATTTCGGCGTTTTGCGCCTGCTCTGACAAGCCCTCGCCCACAATGACCGATTCCGCTTCAGCATAGCCAGTGACGAGATGGCCTCTGGAAACCAGGTAGTCGATGGTGAGTGTACGAAGGACTTCGTTGTCCTCCACCATGACAATTTTCAAAGATGGTGCCATTCTTGTTTTTCCTGGCGGACAGAGGTGGGTTTCAGGAGTGTAGAAACCTTGGGGTTAATCAAATTTCACTGTTTGCTCGCGAAAGCGCTATTCTAAAGCAAACGATGTCCGTTTGGCTGTCGTCGTAGACAACTTTGGCGTCAATCAGGTGCGCAAGCGTATCAATGAGATACAACCCAAGCCCAGAACCAGAAACACTCGCAACTGAGGGTGAACGGTAGTATTTTGAAAACATCAGCGCCCTGTCTGGCCGCCCATAGGGGCCAACACGGTTGGACACTGAAAGTTCTATGCGCTCGAATTCGTCTTCATCGATTTCTTTTGCCATCACAGTGACTGTTTTGTTTTTCGCGCCGTACTTACACGCATTGTCGACCAGATTCGTAACGATAACGCGCAGAATGTTCTGGTCTGCAAATACGAAGAGGTTTTCGGGACACTCCAGATGAATCGTGTTTTTTCCGAAATTACTGATGGTTGCCGCCTTTAATACTTCATAGCAATCCACTGGCTCGATATTGACTGCTATTCTGTCCTGACCACTTTTTTCCAGCAACATGCACCGCTCGATGATGGCCAACAGGTCGGAGATGGCGTTGGAAGCATACTTCAGCTCAATGCCTTGCTCGGCAAGCATGGAAAGCTCCATGGTCACGATGGCCAATGAGTTTTTAAATTCATGCGACAACATGGACAACAATTTGCTGCTCTGTAAATTGTTTTCATGTTCGATTTCGAGCTTTTGTTGCTCCAGTGCCAATTGTGTTTTGATTTCCCGCTGGTCTGCCCGTATGACATATATTTCATACATGACGGTAATGAACATCAACACGCTCAAAGAGGCCACCAACATCAAGGGCCATTGGAAAATTGCGGTCCCTAGACTGACTTGAAACAGGCTGGTGACCATGCCAAGAAATACTACTGCAGCCAACATCGAGAAGGAAGCAATGATCAAGACCTTGTAAAACAGATATTTTATCTTTGCAAAACTCAAAGCCACGATTGCCATGGCACACAAAATAAGCAAATAAAGAATGGCAAGGCGACTGAAGTTATTGACGCCCAGTGAAGCCTGTCCCATCAACGCAATGACAAAAATGGCAAACATGTAGTACTGGGCCCGTTGCACATACGCATTTACATGCAGGAACTTCAGCAACGCCAAGGTAAAAATTGCTGTTTCGGCAATGGCCAGAGGAAAAAACCATTTAAAAATAACAAAAACGCTGACCCCTAAAGACTGCAGCAGCGGTGAAAAAATATTGTTCATGGAAAGAACAAGTGAAATCAGCGCTGTTTGGAACAGCAGAAACAAGCCATAAAATTTGCTGCTTGAGCCACCGCCGACCACAACGACGAAGCCTAACAGCGTCAAGGACATGCCAAAGAACAAACCTGCCCTGATGGCCGCGAACGCAAGGTCTTTCAGATATTCATAGTCATCCTGTACTTCAAGAAACGCCAGAATCAGACTGTCGCTTTGCAGACGCACTAAATATTCGGTTCTTTCAATGCCGGCGGGCAGCAAAACGCCGGGACGGTAGGTGGAGATGGTTCTTGTTTCATTGTTTTTTGCTTGGTTGGTTACGGGCAGAAAGACGGGGGTGTCCGAATCAGTGGACAACACCTCGTAAAACTGTAGCGCCTCAATGGAATTTGGTCTGAAAGACAAAAAATGTCGTTCATCGGCTTTCAGCCCCTCCACTTTTACCCTCACCCACACCACGTTGCGGGTGAATCCAAGGTTCAGCACACCGGTGAATGGTTTGAATTGTTTTGCAAGTGCTTCTGCGTGGGGTATTTCGGTGTCTTGGCTTAAATAGTAAGAAGTCTGTAATTCAGGCCCCGCATGGGCCTGGCTGCATACACTCATTAAACCTAGCAACATGAACACTGTTTTGAACAACAGTTGGAATATCACTGTCAGTTTTCCCTGATTTGGCATGTTTAACTGCACTGAAATGAACTCCTCTACCCCATTTTGGTACTTACCGAAGAATACCCCCTTTTAGAGGGGTCTGTTCAAGGCCTGGCCTGTGTCAACTTAAGCGCAGTCTCGTCGTTAATTAGTGTAATAACGACAATAATTTAGCAGTGTTCACCGACTTCGGTCAGAGGAGGAAATCATGGACTATCCAACCCAAAAAGTTGTTGTTCGCGTTGTTAAGTTGAAGTGAAAATTTGCTGATGTCGTCATTTTAAAACCGAAGCCATCGTCCACATTAAACGCTTTGTTTTGCCTACAATAACCCCACTGAAAATTTGCACGACCAGAGGGTAAGCATGGCAAAACAAAAACGGGCCATTGTAGTCGGCTGTGGCGGTGCCTTAGGCGGCGCATGGGCAGCAGCGGCATTGCTGAATGCGGAAAACAAGCTGGCTTGGGACTTCCGCAGTGCCGATGTCCTGATTGGCACTTCTGCAGGTGCGGTTCTGGTTTCCCTGCTGTCTGCCGGTGTCAGTGTCGATGAAATTGCACACTGGCAGTCTTGCATCAAATCCAACAAAACCGGCCAAGGTGCGTTGGATGAAAACGCTGCAACCGTGCCCGTATTTCCCCCTACCCCCACTTTTGAATTCACGGCTGCAGGTCTGATCAAGCCCATGCTCAAGGGGCAGGTTTCCTTGATCACCGGGCTCAGCGGTTTATTGCCCAAAGGAAGCTCCGATATGCAGGGGTTTACCGACCTCATCGATGCCGTGGTACCTGGTCAGAAATGGACACGACACCCGGCCACCTGGCTGATGGCTGTGGATACAGGCAACGGCCAACGGGTTGCCTTGGGTTACCCTGGCGGCCCTGAGATGCCCATGAGCAAAGCCGTCCGCGCCTCCTATGCCGTACCCGGCTGGTGTCCGCCGGTTGAACATGCCGGTCGTACCTACATTGACGCAGGAGTGGCCTCCCCCACCTCCGCTGATTTGTTGATCAGCACCGATGTCAGTGAGGCCTTGGTGATTGCGCCCATGGCCAGTACCGATATGGGCACGCCCAAATCTTTGGCGCAGTGTGCCGAGCGGCTGTTACGATTGAACATGACCCGCATTGTTGAGCGTGAAATCAAACAGCTTGAAGCCGCGGGTATACGGGTTCGCAAGCTGTACCCCAACCGTGATGACCTCGCCGTGATAGGCTACAACTTGATGGACAAAACCAAAAAAGCAGAGGTGTTTCAGATGGCCATGAAAACCACAGGTAAAACAATATCGGGGTGGAGATGAGCTCCGGTTTTTACGACAAGCATGTGTTGCCTTTGCTGCTTGATTTTGCATGTGGCTTAAAGCCCATGCGCAAGCAGCGGGAAAAGGTGGTTCCAAAAGCCAAGGGTAAAGTGCTTGAAATCGGTATTGGTACAGGCTTGAACCTGAAGCATTACAAATCTGAAAATATTGAGAGCTTCACCGGTCTTGATCCGGCCTTGCAAATGCATGCGTTGGCGTTGAGACGCTTGGCCCAGACCTCGCTTAAAATGAACCTGATTGGTCTGCCAGCTGAAAAAATCCCCTTGGACAACGACAGCATGGACACCGTGGTCATGACCTACACGCTCTGCACCATCCCTGACCCTTTGCAAGCCTTAAAAGAAATTAGAAGGGTCTTGAAGCCCGACGGTACGCTCTTGTTTTGTGAGCATGGTGTTGCGCCTGATCAAAGCGTTCGGAATTGGCAAGACAGGCTTCAACCGGTTTGGGGGAAACTGGCGGGCGGATGCCACCTGAATCGAAACATTCCTGAATTGTTGAACCAGGCAGGTTTTGAGTTTCGCAACATTGAGACCATGTATGTACCAGGCCCAAAGCCCTTTGCATTTAATTATTGGGGCGAAGCTTACCGCGGCGCTGAGTAGGCACTTTGTGCGGCCCTCACGCCACGGAGAACTCTGCGTGCAGAACGTCTTGCAGGCTGAGCACCAGATGATCGCCGCTGTGCAGGGCTGCCACCCCTTCGGGTGTGCCGGTGTAGATCAGATCACCTGCTTGCAATGTAAAAATATGGCTTAGGTAGGCAATGATGTGGGGCACGGTGTAGAGCATGTTTTTTGTTTCACCGTACTGGCGTCTTTCCCCGTTTACGGTCAGTGAAAAGTTCAGTGATTCGGGGGCTCCCAATTGCGCTACCGGAATAAATTTTGAAATGCACGCCGAATGGTCAAAACCCTTTCCCACAGCCCAAGGCAAACCTTCTTGCTTGGCTTTGTTTTGAATGTCGCGGGCGGTCAGGTCCAACCCAAGACCGTAGCCTGAAACATGCGACAAAGCGCTGGCTTCCTCAATGTTCTTGCCACCTTTGCCTATCAAAAGTACCAACTCGGTCTCAAAGTGAACCTCTTTTGAGAAGGCAGGCAACTCAATGGTCTGACCGTCATGCAAAATTGCAGATGTTGGTTTCAGAAAAACCACGGGAGCCCCTGCCGGACGATTTCCCAACTCAGCGATGTGCGCTGCATAGTTTCGGCCGATGCAAAAAATGTTTTGGACTGCAACGGCTGGTAGCTGTGGATCAATGAATTCGACTGTGGTCATAGGCACTCCCGGGGTTGGTTTGGGCTTGTTGGCATGGTTTACAGCCCCATGACGCTGAAATCGCGGCTCATGCCCATCAGGTGCTGGCCGCCATCAATCAGAATGTTGGTGCCGGTGATCGCCTTGTTGTTCACCGCAAACAACACACCGCTGGCGATATCTTCGGGTTGGCTTGAACGCTTCAAGGGTGAAATTTGATGCGTTTTTTCAAATTGCTCGGAGGTTTGCAGGTGGCTGATCATGGTGAGCCCCGGCGAAATACCCACAACGCGCACTTTGGGGGCAAGTTGCTGGGCCAACATGACGGTTGCGCTTGCCAGCCCTGCTTTTGAAAGCGTGTAGGATAAAAAGTCGGGATTCATGTTTTCCAGTTTTTGATCCAGCAGATTCACCACAATGCCCTGCTCGCCCTCTGGTATGCGTTTGTACAACTCCCGAGCCAAAACGATGGGTGCCGCCAGATTCGAAGCGGCATGCAATTGCATGTTGTCATAACTGAAGCTTAATGCGTCATCGAATTCAAACAACGAGGCGTTGTTTACCACGCAGCGCACCGGGCCCAGCGTTTCAGCCTGCGCTATTAGCGACATGACTTCTTGCTCACAGGCCAGATCCGCCTGCAACAGGCAACAATTTACGCCGAGGGCTGCAATATCTGCCTGGGTTTTAAGCGCCTCTTCCTTTGATCTGCGATAGTGCAGCGCCACCGACCAACCGCTGGCTGCAAGCGCAAGTGAAATTTCCCGGCCCAAGCGCTTGGCCGCTCCTGTAACAAGCGCAACTGCTGGAGTGGTCGTTTTCACGCTTGCAGCTCTTCCAGCAGCGCTTTGGCCTGACGCATGCTGTCCATGGCTGCAGGAAAGCCGCAATAAACGCTGCCATGCATAATGATTTCCCTCAGTTCTTCAGGCGTCACGCCGTTGTTAAGTGCGCCCCGCATGTGCAGCTTCAACTCATTGGGGCGGTTCAAGGCAATCAACATGGACACGGTTGCAATACTGCGCAGCTTGGGCGAAAGCGCTTCACGGGTCCAGACTGTGCCCCAAGCATGCCCGGTGACCAGGTTTTGCAAGGGGGCTGCGAAATCATTGGGGTCGGCAACCGCCTTGTTAACATAATCGGCGCCAAGCACCTGAGTGCGCATGGCGCGACCGGCTTCGTAATTGGGATGTTTTGGTTCAGACATAAGGTTGGAGGTTTTTTAATCAGTTGGAAGGAGTTTGCTGCAAAAGAACCCGCTTGAGCGGTCCAAAACACTGCTGAAAGTTGTTTTCATAACAAATAAGCAGTTGGTCGCCACTGGGTTTGAAATTGATGTAGGTGAGCAGTTTACTGCCCTGCTCATTGTCGACGATCCCCATGCAGTCTATTTTGCCGTTGTCTGAAACAATTTCAGTGTTCATGGGGAAAAAACCTTGTGGGTTGGGACTTGTGGCCAACTGATATTTGAAGGTGATGTATTCTTGATTACTGGAAACATCGCCTGTGCCGTCATCCCGGTAATGGTACATTTCCACGCAACCGTCTTTCGGGTTTACCCATGCCCAACGTCCGGCAATGTAATTGGGCTCTTTTTCCGGTTGTGGCTGTTTTGAGGCTGCAAACACGTTGCAGCAGACCAGACTGGCCAGAAAAAACAAGGAAGTTGGTTTGAACAAGCTCATGGATTTTATTATTTCCGACGCCTTGGGCGCGTTTTAGGGGTCCAAGACAAGAAGATATCATTAGCGGCGTTAAAATACACTTTATCCACCGTGCAGGTTTTCTGTCAGTCTGCAGGCCATCTCACGTTAAACTTCGTCCATCAACAGCACTAAAACAAGCAGGCAAACAGCATGAGCAGTCAAATCGCAATTTTTGAATTCATTGATGTACGCATTGAGTCGGCCATCAACAAATCGTATGAAGACGGTGGTCTGGCCACCGTGGGCGAGTTACTGGAAGAATTGTTCTCAATTCTTCACGGCGGCTTGAATGCAAAAACCATGCTGGGAGAGCTAAAAGAAGCATTTTCTCATCAGGCCCACGAAGAGCGACTGCAACGCGTGCTCGACCAAAGCCGCCGTTACG